>CAVBMN010000081.1:0-11061 GCA_963596515.1 bacterium | reverse complement strand
AACGTAAAAAACGAAAAGAAACATATTCAAAACATAAGAAACAGAAAAATCGTCATAAGAAACAAAAATTTTTTTTCTTATGACGACGTCTTTGCTGTCGTTAGAAGTGACTTCGCTAATAATTCTTCAGTTTGTCTGTGATGTCGATGTCGTAGCAACTTCCAACGAAGCCGTGTGAATCTTTCTTTATCTCTTTCGGGATTCTCGGCTCGGAGTGATGTCGTGATATAGTTGGCCCTTTCGCGTCGCAAGACGGCTCTTGGCTTCGACAATTGGCGTTGTTGTCCTTGCCTTTGCTGAGAACACATTTCTGGCCAACAGAAAAGGTTCGGAATAGTAGTTGAGAAAGTGCACCAACGATCTGCTCACGAGACATATATTCCAGTCGCGAAGCCTGCCGAAGCAGGAACTACTGCTGTATGTCAATGACAAACTTGCCGTCGAAATACAGGTCTGTGAGCCATTGGGTGACGGGCCAGGTGGAGACGGAGCCTTTGCGGAGGCGTTCACGGGCCATCAGATCGCAGATCTCCTCGTTGATGTCACCGCCTTTGAGGTAGAGGATGGAGCGGGAATATTTCCCTTTCACCCAAGGATAGAAATCGGTCAGTGAGGCCACGGCGCGGGAGACCACAAAGTCGAACTTTTCGGTCAGGCTCTCGGCGCGGGCGTTGACAACCTCCACGTTATCAAGATCTAACATATTCGCTATCTCCTTCGCGACAATGGTTTTCTTGCCAACGGAGTCGCAGAGGGTGAACTTCACGTTCGGAAACATCACGGCAAGCGGGATGCCCGGAAAGCCGCCTCCGGTGCCAAGATCCAGAACCTTTAATCCGGTCTGTGGTGCATTGGATGGCGAGGATGTGGTGCCAAATGGGATTGCGGAAGTCACCGAACTTTCGGTGTGAGGGGCGGTGAACAATGAATATGTCTCCGGACGCTGCGAGCGGAGATATTCGGCTATGGCCAGGGAGTGCAGGACGTGGTGATCGTACAATCCATCGATGTCCTTGCGTGAGATGACATTGATCTTGGCGTTCCAGTCACGGTAGCCGCTGTCCATCAGCCTGAACCGATCAAGCGCCTCGGTGGTGACATCCGGGAACGAGGCCTTCAGAAAAGCCTCGAAATCGGCGAACGCCATCATATTCCCTCCTCCTCTTTCTTGCGGAGGTCGTCGATCATCTGCTTTGCCCTGCGGATACGGGTCTTGACCGTGTTTAGCTCCATCTGGAGAGCTTCGGCGATCTCGTTGTATTTCATTCCTTCGATAAGCCTCTTGCGTGCTATCTCCCTGTAGAGGTCCGGCAGACGGTCGATGTACTTGTTGTGCTCTTCCTCGTTCTCAATCTTGATGAGAGAGTTGAGAGCGTCCTCGGTCTGATCAGGAATCCCTTCGACACCAGAAGGCTTGTTCTCGTCGTCAAGATAGACGATCTGATTCTTTGGGTGCACTCTCTGCTCCTGCTCCAAGGTGTCAAGCGCGGTGTTCTTCGCTATCGTGCAGAGCCAGGTCAAGAAACGGCTCTTATACTGATCATAATTCAAGATCTGCCGGAAAGCCTTCTCGAAGCTCCGGCTACAGATGTCATCAGCGGCGTAGTCGTCTATATTTTTGAAACGGGCCTTGATGTAAGACCTCAATTGCTCGATGTGGCGGTCCCAAAGGGCGGTAAACGCAAGTCCGTTACCCTTCTGGGCCAGGATGATCAGCTCATCAGTGGGCTTCAAGCCAGTTTTTCCCATAATTACATTCAACTGTTAGTGGTACTGAAAGTTTCACGACATTTTCCATACGGTCAATGACGATCTGTCTAAGTTCATCAATCTCCTCGGGAACAGCGTCGAACACAAGCTCATCGTGGATCTGGAGAACCATCCGGCTCTTCATTCCTGCATCGATCATACTCTTGTCCACCTCGATCATCGCCATCTTGATGATGTCCGCCGATGTCCCCTGGATCGGAGCGTTTACGGCGTTCCTCTCGGCGAGAGCCCTCAGTGTCCCGTTCTTGGAATTGATGTCAGGTATGTACCTTCTTCTTCCGAAGATGGTCTCAACGTAGCCGGTCTCCCGAGCCGCCGCCTTTGTGTCCTCGATGAACGAGCGGATGGACGGGAATCCCGCGAAGTAATCTTCTATGATCTTCTGGGCCTCCTTGCGGCCTATTCTCAATCTTTGTGCCAGTCCGAAGGCCGAGATACCGTACATTATCCCGAAATTGGCTGTCTTGGCGATGCGCCTTTGGTCAGCGGTGACCTGCTCGTGAGGAATCCCGAAAATCTTCGACGCCGTCGCGGCGTGGATGTCTATTCCGTCCTTGAAGGCGTTGATCAGATGCTGGTCGCAGCTCAGATGAGCCATAATCCTCAGCTCGATCTGTGAGTAGTCCGCCGACAGTATCAGCCCTTCCGCTGTGCTCGGCACAAACGCCTTGCGGATCTCCTTGCCTTGCTCTGACCTTATCGGAATATTCTGGAGGTTCGGGTTCGAGGAGCTTAGCCGTCCCGTCGCCGTCAAAGCCTGGTTGAAGGTCGTGTGCACCTTGCCGTCCGATGGGTCGATGTACCCCGGGAACGGCTCAATGTAGGTGGACAACAACTTCCTGACGGCGCGATATTCAAGGATCTCGTCTATGATCGGATGCTTCTCCGCCAGATCCAGCAATGTGGATTCTTCCGTTGAATATGTCCCGTTGGCGTTCTTCTTCGGCTTGTCGGAAAGATGCAGCTTCTCGAACAGCAGTTCCCCGATCTGTTTAGGAGAGGAGACATTGAGGTTAGGCTCCCCGGCCATCTCACGGATCCTGGCTTCACGAGCCGTAACCTCCTCACGGAGATGCGCCGTGAAATCCTTCAATGAATTAAGATCTACCTTGACTCCGTTGCGCTCCATCTTGGAAAGAACCTTCAGCAGAGGCTCCTCCATCGTGTCGTACAGGTCTGCGATCGAAGCCTTGACCAGATCCTCACGTATCTTTTCCTGGAGCAACAGCAGCACGGCGGCCTCTTTGCTTCTGTCCACAGAGACCTCGTCAGAAGGAATGTCGTCGAACAAAGAACCTGTGGAAGGGATGGTGTCTTTTGCTGAAGCATCGTCAATCGACACTCCCAGAATGCTTTGAGCCAGCACGTCTGTCTTGTGGCTCTTCTCAGGATCAAGCAGATAGTGCATCAGCGCTATGTCGTGCAACTTGCCTTGAAGCGTCACGCCGCCTGCCGCGAGGATATTCATCTGCCGCTTGAGGTCATCGCCGCATTTCGCGACCGCCTCATTCTCAAGCAGCGACTTGAACTCCTGCAGTCCGCCTTCCGCCGCGACAATCCTCTCTCCGGAGCGGGCCGCGACAATGATTCTTCTTGTCTTTGTGAATATGCTTCCGTCGGCTCCTTCCGTGATGACCGAGCACATTCCGGCCTTCACGGCAGCCTTGACCACTTCGCTTGGGCGTGCCTTGGCGATTTCCGGAAGCTCGGTCTCGGGCTTTTTCTCGGTCCCCCCGACGTGTCCGATGAACCTGTTGAGGGAATTGAACTCGTATTTCTCGAAAAGATCGGCCAGCTGCGGACCGTAATCCTGATTGACCTTCATCTCCCCGGTCGGGATGTCAACCTCGATGTCTGTCTTGATGGTGACGAGCTCGTGACTGAGCCCGATATGGTCTCGCGCGTCCTCGAACTGTGTCCTCTGCCTTGGCGTCAGCTCGTCCAGATGCTTATAGATTTCCTCCACGGAACCATACTTGGCCACCAGCTTGCCGGCTCCGACCTCGCCCACACCCTTGACTCCGGGCACATTGTCGGCCGTGTCCCCGCAGATGGTCAGCATATCGATGACCTGTTCCGGAGACTTGATCCCGTATCGCTCGCAGATTTCCTTGACACCGATGATCTCGTTGTCGTTGCCTGCCTTGCCAGGCTTGTACTGCCAGATGTGAGGTTCGATAAGCTGTCCATAGTCCTTGTCGGGAGTCACCATATAGACGTCCAGACCTTCGCCGGCGCAGCGTTTCGCCATAGATCCGATCACGTCGTCCGCCTCGAATCCTTTCAGCATCAAGGTCGGAATATTCATGGCCTTGCACAATTCCATCAATGGTTCGAGAGCGTCGATGACCAGTTGGGGAGTCTCTTTGCGGTTCGCCTTGTACTCCGGGTACATCTTGTTCCTGAACGTGCCTCCAGGAGGGTCGAAGGCCACGGCCAGATAGTCCGGCTTTTCCTGGGCGAGAAGTTCGAGGATGTACTTGGTGAACCCGTAAAGAATCGACATATCGGCTCCTTTGGAGTTGATCATCGGCCTTCTGAGGAACGCATAGTACATCTTGAAGATCAGCGCGTGTCCGTCTATGAAGAATATCTTTTCCGGCATTGTCTTTTTCTTTTGTCAGGCGGCTGGTAATCCGTCAGGATCAGCCCCTACCTTTACAAAGATAAGAAAATGTTCCGTGGTTTCAAAACTTCTTCCGGAGACCGAGTTCTAACCGACTGACAATTAAATGGTGAACTGCCACCTGCTGATTATCAGTGAGTTTTGAAATGCCGCCCTCTGATTTTGACTGGCGGGATTCTGGAATGTGCTGTAAATTAATTGATTGACGAAAAGGCGCTGTAGGTTGACGGGTTGTTTATAGGAGCCGTTCGTTCCAGTTCCCGAGCGAGAGTGTCGCGTCGGAGAACCGTGCGCCATCGTAAATGTCGTGTGTCGAGAAGATTACCGTGAGCCCGGTGTCGTGTGCGAGATTCTGGAGGGTGCGCAGGACCATAACCCGGTTGTCCACGTCCAGGAAGGCGGTCGGCTCATCCAAAAGCAGCACGTTCGCCTTGCGTGTCAGAGCCGTGGCGATGCAGGCTTTTTGGAATTCTCCGTCGGAGATGAGGCTGATGTCCTTGTCCGCCAAGGCTTCGAGTCCAAGAGTCCGAAGAGCTTCCTCCATAGCCGCTTCCGCCTCGGTGTCCAGTTTCCTGAACATTCTCGCTGCCGAGAACAGGCTCGTCCGGATGAACTCCCTGACGGAGAACCCTTTGACTTTGGGAATATGCGTGGGCACCATCACGACCGAGCCTCTGGCTGAGAATCCGCCCGAAAGGGGAGGCAGAAGCCCCGCTATGGTCTTCATCAATGTGCTCTTCCCGCTGCCGTTCGGCCCGCAGAGCATCACGGATTGTCCGTCGTGATATTCAAAAGTCAGTGGTCCGCAAACCTTGACGCTTCGGTGGCCTATGATCAATTCGCTCGCTTTCAGCATATTCACCTCCTTTTCATCAGGATTGTCAGAATGATCGGGATGCCGATCAGCGCCATCGTGCTTCCGACCGGCAGGGGAGTGGTGAAGGCGTTTGAAAGGATGTCAGCGACAAGCGAAAGTCCCGCCCCAGTGAGCATCACCGCCGGAATGACCTTGAAGTGTACGGAGGTTCCCAAAAAGCCTCTTGCGATGTGCGGTGCCACGATTCCGACAAAGCCCAACGGTCCGCAGAACGCCGTCACGGCCCCGGCCATCAGGCAGCTTCCTATCATCGCGATGCCTCTGATCCGGGATATGTCCGCTCCCGCCAGGATGGCATATTCATCCCCGAAAAGGGCTATGTCCAGTCCTTTGTTATTAATATAGGCAAGTGTCACTCCGATGATGAGAGCTCCTGCGATGACCGCGACCTCGCCCGGCCGGCTACCGGAGAAACTTCCGGCCGACCAGCTGTAGAATACTTTCAGACTTTCGGCGTTGGCGGAATATTCAAGGATGGAGGTAGCGGCGCTGAAAATGAATCCCAGCATCACTCCGAAGATGAGCAAGGTGGTGGCGCTCTGGAATTTAGAGGCTACAGCGACAACCAGCAGGGAAGTCAGCAGCGCGCCAAGAAATGCGGCCGCGGCGACAGTGAGGCCTGACAGTGCGGCGGGGAGGGAAGTCCCGATGAGAAGGGTCGCCATCGCCGCACCGGTTCCGGCGCCTGCGCTCACGCCCATAATGTGCGGATCGGCGAGCGGATTGCGGAACACGCTCTGCATCTGAAGACCCGCGAGGGAAAGGTTCGCCCCCGCAAGAACCGCCGTAAGCATCCTTGGAAGCCTGAGTTTCATCAATATGCTCGTGTCCAGTCCGGCTATGCCTGTTCCTCCGGTGGCCAGATCGATCACTGCAAGCAACAATGCTGACACCGCAAGCAGGAATATTTTAGAGCGACTCTTCATCTTGAAAACTGTCTTGTCGAAGCCGTTTGTCAAATCGAACAACTTCTTACAATCTTTCGGCTTTTCCCGAAAATTTTCGTTAAATTTACCCCAAATCTTTGAATATTTATGAATAAAAGAACAATTATCCTTGCGTCAGCGCTTCTGGTTCTCTGCGGGACCGGCGCTTTTGCCCAGAAACAGTCCAAAAACGGAGGTATCTCAGCCGAGATGCTGACCGAGATCCGTAAAGGCTACGAAGGAACAGCCTCAGACAAGGCTGTCCGCAACGCCCTCAACGCCGCCGCCATCAATGTCCTCGCCGCCAACTCGGAGAACATCGCGATGATCGACACCCACTTCTCCGACGAGGTGAAGACGAAAGGGCGCACAAACCAGAAGTCATCTGGCCGCTGCTGGCTGTTCTCCGGACTCAATGTTCTGAGATCCAAGATGATCGAGAAATACGACCTCGGCTCTTTCACGTTTTCCCAGAACTATGTGTTCTTCTACGACCAGCTTGAGAAGGCCAACCTTTTCCTTCAAGGTGTGATTGACACGAAAGGGCTGAGCTTCGATGACCGCAAGGTTGATTGGCTGTTCCGCAACCCGATAGGGGACGGCGGACAGTTCACGGGAGTCTCCAACCTCATTATGAAATACGGTGTCGTTCCGTCTGAAGTGATGCCGGAGACCTACTGCGCCAACAACACGTCACAGATGCGCACCCAGATCGCGACCAAACTCCGTGAGGACGGTCTCAAGCTTCGTGACGCGGCCGCCAAGGACTGCCCGGTGATGAAGACCGAGATGCTCAAGGAAATCTACAGGATGCTCGTCCTCTGTCTCGGAGAACCGCCGGTTGAGTTCGAGTGGACCCGCTACGACTCCAAGGGCAATTTCGTCAGCGCCAAGACCTACACCCCGAAATCCTTCTATAATGAATATGTCGGTGCGGACCTTGAGAACAACTACATTATGCTGATGAACGACCCTACCCGTGAATATGGCAAGGTCTATGAGATCGACTATGACCGGCACGTCTATGACGGGCAGAACTGGCTCTACATCAACCTCCCGGTTGATAGGATCAAGGAAATGGCCATCGCCTCCATCAAGGACAACACCGCAATGTACTTCTCTTGCGATGTCGCCAAGTTTATGGATCGTCAGAAAGGCACTCTTGATCTGAACAATTTCGACTACGGTTCACTTTTCGGAACGACTTTCCCGATGGACAAGCGTCAGAGGGTCCAGACACACGCCAGCGGCTCGTCACACGCTATGACTCTCATCGCTGTGGATCTGAAGGACGGCAAGCCTGTGAAGTGGATGGTGGAGAACAGCTGGGGTGCCGATTCCGGTTACAAGGGCAACCTCATCATGACCGATGAGTGGTTCGACAATTATATGTTCCGTCTCGTGGTTGAGAAGAAGTACGTTCCGGCTGACGTTCTGAAGATGCTCGACCAGAAACCGACCCTCCTCCCGGCCTGGGACCCGATGTTCCTTCCGGAGGAATAGAAGATTTTTTGGATACAAAACTTCCCGTGCACTTGGCGGTTGGTGAGCTTGTCGAACCACCACTATGCACGGGGAGTTTTCAGATTGTTGGACGCTTACTACAGCCGAGTCCAAGTGACCGTCTCCGAGAATCCCATCTTGGATCCTTTCAACGCCAACGTCTTTGAGTCCTTGAACCAAGCCTTAAGGCTGGCGTTGATTCCTCGCACCGGATCATAGATATTCGCCCCGCTCCAGACCTTGGCTGAGGAGTCGTACTTCAACCCTTTGAAGATCACGATCTTGTCACAGTCCACATTCCGCAGCGACTTGTCCGGATTCTTGCTGTCCTTGCGGACCGTTCCGTCTTTCTCCAGACGGTTCTCCACCCAGTAAATCTGCGCGGTGTAGGTTCCGTCAGCCCCTTTTGAGATTCTGACCTTGCTCTTTTCCCCTTTGAACGCGACGAGATAGTTCCCGATGATGCTGTCCGCCGAAGAGTTCGGGTCGTCCGCTGCCATCAAGGCAGTTATAATACTGTTCTCCGTTCCTGGCATTTCCGTTGAGGAGCCGAGCATCGGAAATAAAAGCATTGAAGCTATGGCGCAAAGCGCACCGATTAGTTGTCTTTTAATATTCATAACTACTAACTTTTGTGAATTGTGTGTTCCTTGTTTAAATTGTCAATTAGTTGATAACCAAATAGTAATGTTGCAGAGTGATTGTGCCGGTATATTCATAGTCCGCCATTTCCCGCCGCGGTAGGGGAGTAAAGCCATTTTTGTGCCGTGGCCTTGGATATTCGACAATTTGAGTTATTTTTGTCCTTAAATGAACAAAGGACTTGTAATATTTGATTTTGACGGCACGCTTTGCGACACCCGGAAAACCATCATCAGAACACTTCAGATGACGATGGAGAAGTTGTGTCTGCCGGTAGCGGAGGAAGAAGTCTGCGCCGCGACGATAGGACTGCCGCTCAGCGAGAGCTTCAGAACCATATTCCCGTCATTGACTGTAGATCAGGCTGATGAGTGTGCCGAAGCCTACAGGGATATATTCGAGAAAAACAAGAAATTGCTGGTGCCGACAGTCTTTCCGAACGTGCCGGAGACTCTCAAGGAGTTGAGGCGGCGAGGGTTCACCCTCTCGATAGCTTCTTCCCGCTCCAACCGTTCGCTGATGGATTTTGTCAATTCTTTCGGTTTTGACAAAGATATTTCACTTGTGATCGGCGCTGACAATGTCGCGAAAGCCAAGCCGGATCCGGAGCCTGTGCTTCTGACTTTGAGAGAGTTGGGGTTCAGGGCGGGGGAGACCCTCGTTGTCGGGGATATGCCTTTTGACATTCTGATGGGCAGACGTGCCGGGGCCAAGACCTGCGGTGTGACCTATGGCAACGCTTCCCGTGAGGAACTTGCCGACTCCGGCGCGGACTACATCATTGACGATTTCGCCTCGCTTCTGAGCCTGAACTGGTTCTGACGGCTTTATGACTTGATATGCTTCGGTCGCTTGAAATCAGCCGGTCGCTGAGCCTGTCGAAGCGCGCCGACCTTCACTTCCCGCTCGGAATAACAATCTGATAGCTCCTCCCGCTCTTGTTCAGCAGCTTGTCGTCCCTCAACCAAAGATTGGCCTCCTTGAGCTGGAAATACGTCACCCCGTGCTCTTCCGCGAAATCCACCAGACTCGCGATCGCTCCGTTGACGGTAACTATCTCTTTGGGAGAATAATACGGGTATTTTTCGAACGACTCCACCTTGAATCCGAACGCAGCCGGATTCTCGAAGAACATCTTCGCAGACAGCACCCTGAACATATACCTCGAAGTCTCCTCGACCATCCACAGGTCCAGCGCAGATTTCTGTCTCTGGTTCTCCAGCCGACGGGATATTCCCCCTTGTCCTGCATTGTAGCTCGCCGCCACCGTCATCCAGTCCCCATATTTCTCGAACGCCTTCTTCAGGTACTTGCACGCCGCTTCGGTCTCCTTCTCGATGTTGTACCGCTCGTCCACCTCACCATCGATGACCAGACCGTATTCCTTTCCTGTCGTCTTGGTGAACTGCCAGAGCCCCGCCGCCCCCGCTGATGAATATGCCTTCGGGTTGAGGTTGCTTTCGATCGCCATAAGGTACTTAAGGTCGTCCGGAACGCCATATTTCTTGAGAATCGGCTCCACCTGCCTGAAGTAGCGGTCCGACTTCTTGAGCATCAGAATCGAGTTCGAGTGCATATACGTGAACGAGATCAGCTCCCGGTCCATCCTCTCGTAAAGGTCGCTCCTGCTGAATCGCACCGTGTCCCCCGCGAACACCACCTGCCTCGGCACCCCCGGCGCCTTGAAATGAATATCTTGTTGTGAATATGCCTGCGCGGCCACCGTCCCGGATGCCGCCATGCCTCCCGCAAGAGCCAGCAGAACCGCCACCCCGTTTATGAATATCTTGTTGTGTCTTAATGTCATATCGTGTTGATTTTTATATCTCCCAGTCAAAAGCCGTCAGTACAAATTTAGTGAAATGTATCCGATTCCCGAAAAGGTTTCCGATAATTTCCGGATGAGGTCACCGCAAATCTCCCCGTGCTCCTTTTGACGACAAACCTGCCTAAAACCGTTGCCGGTACCGTTCGAATTTACAAAACGCTTTCATCTCAAGGTCGCTCTGACGCATCAGAATGGCATATTGCCGTGAAAATCTTCCACCCTTAGCTTCGAGTTTTTCAGCTCGATCGGGCCTCTATGGACATATTCACAATATATGGCTTAAAGTGTTTTGTAAATATTGTCTGGCCACATTTTTCCTCGACCAGAGCCTGATAGCTTGACCTTGATTGGTGCACCAAAAGTGCGTTTCCTGTACCAATGGTGTTTTATAGTCCATTTGGTACACATAAATGCCTTCTTATGTACATTTCCCGTCCCTAAAATTCATAGCGTACCGCTTTTCCAGATATGAATACTATACATATTCCCGTTATGAAATGCCTTAGAACCGCACCATATTATGTTCTGAATGAACTGAAAAGTCCTTGTTTATCACTAATATACATTGTAATCTTAGTAAGTTGATTTGCTGATTCGCAATCATCTGAACGTTGGTGTGATGTGGTAAAAGTTAGTCAGCAGATATGCAATTCCCCTGACCTAAAATGTTTAGTCTGCACGTTATGCATCTCCGGTTGCGTGACTATAATTCTGACCATAAACTTTGGCTGTTTGGACTCTAAGTCGTTGACTATTATTGAAATAGGTGAAGTATTCGTTAGGAAATGATTTGCGATGGCCAATTGGTTGATAGCCAGTTTGTTATCTATGAAGTTTTGTTAAAGGAGTACTTTTGTAAAATGCTTCTCCTTTAGGAAGTTCGGAGGGA
>CAVBMN010000080.1:2881-11312 GCA_963596515.1 bacterium | reverse complement strand
AGGTTCAGGAACGCCTCGTCAAACATCTTGTAGAACTGCTTTATGTCATCCTCGATCGGTGGCAGGGACTCTATCTCATCCAGCAGGTATTTGTAGTCTCCTCTCCGGAGGTATTTCAACAGATGGTTTTGGTACTTACGGGCCTTGCTTATGTTGTCAGAGACCTTCTCCAGGAAAAGGGCTATGTACTCTTCCTTGATCTTGTCCGACTCTTCCAGCCTAAGATTAAGGGACTTAAGTCTGGCGTTCGTCCTTTGCAGACTCCGATGATGCCGGAAAAGAGAGACAAGAAGAAAGGCCAACACGACAAACAGAAGGCTCACAACCACCATAGAGGCAATCAGGCGACACCTTTGGACGGCCAAACGCTCCTCATACGCCCGCTCGATCATCGGGAAGAAGCAGGAGATCTGCCACGGCCTCAGTTTCCCGTTGAATGCCAACGCGTCCGGAAGACTATGGTCAGCGATGTACCTGAACGCCCTGTTGATGTCACCGTCCTGAAACAGCAGCCTGGCGACCTCGTTCAAAGCCGCATAATCCCTTGTGCCGCACATCACATCGGAAACGGCCGACCGGCAAAGCCATTCAAGCTTCTGCCTCCGATCCTTCGGAGATATTCCCTCCGCATAATACCAGCACGCCGAAGCATAGTCGTGGGAATATTCATCCGTCTGTTCCATCATCTTCAAGGCAAGTTCCCTCACAGATGTGGAATCCTTGGCGGACAGGGCGGCCTCACGGTTCAGGTTATACCAGTCGAACGAACCAGGTTCGGTGTAGTTCAAAAGGGAGTCACGCATCTCGTTCCGCTCGGCGAACTTGACCTCGTACAGATCCAAGCCTCCTGAATATGACATCATCTCCCCCGCCAGCGAGTGCCGCACAGAAAACCACAGGCGCTTCAGCCCCGGAGTCACAAAGGCCGGACGGACAGTCTGGAGCAGGTTGGCGGCCTCAACGTGGTAGCCCGCACGGATATATTCATTGATCTTCAGCAAATCTGTCTCGGTGAGCCTATCCTCGTCATCGTTGTCGATGGCCAGAATCAGATTCCGGTTCAGGTAGGCCATAGTCGAATCAAAGCTATAGGAGGAATATTCCTCAGCGATTCTTGCGTTGAGCCTGTACTCTTCGGCGAAAGGCATAGCCTCGCCACGCATATTCTTCAACGCGTTGACCTTGCTCAGGAATGAGTTCTCGTATGTCTTCCTCAGCCTGAACGCCTCGTCTAATCCGGCCACGGCATCTCTTCCCTCATCGGAGCAAGAAACCGCCAGCACGAGAGAGGACAGCAAGGAGATCAAGGTTAGTTTTCTCATATAAAACACAGCGTCTTTGTTTGACACTCACAAAATTAATATAATAAAGGGGCAGACCAAAAATAATCTGGCCTACCCCAAGCAAACAGTCAACCGAATATGACAAAAGCAACGTGTTTCCTTAGAAGCTGTTTTGATTTGTTTGTTTGAAAGTTTGAGAGTGAAAAACTTCAGGTTCGACCGCTTCTTCCAAGGAGGATAGCGATGCTATCTGACTGAAGAAGCGGGAAGAAAATGAAGATTTTTCACCTTAAAGGACATTTCAAACAAATCAAAACAACTTCTTACTTGAAGAACAATTCCGCAAGTTCGGCGATTCTGTCAGGGTTGTCGGTTGTGATTCTGTCCACACCCTTGGACACCGCTGACATAATCTCCGCATCCGAGTTGACTGTCCAGACATTAACCACAATTCCCCTGCTTTGGGCATCCTTGATCCAAGCAGGATTGGTGGCGAACACACTCATCTGATAATCAAGGCATCTGATACCATCCGCAGCGGCTTCCTCTGGAGATTTGTCTCCGTTCAGATAGCCGACAAAGGCGTTTTTGTCCGCTGCGGCGATGCCCTTGCAGGTGTCGTAACTAAACGAAATGAACTCAACCATAGCATCCATTCCTTTGGATTTGACCAGAGATATCACATCTGTGGCGACCGCAAGTTGCTTTTCAGGGGAATTGTGGGTTTTGATCTCAATGATCAGTTTGGTCTTTGAATCTTTTCCTATGCAGTCCAACATCGCTTCCAGAGTCGGGAGGCTCTCACCATTGGAGAGCTTGACATCCTTCAGCTGGTCATAAGTGCAGTTCTGGATCTCAAGATTGTCCACCTTCGCGTCGTGATGAATCACGAGATGGCCGTCCGTTGTCCTCCAGACATCGATCTCGGCCGCGAACAACCCAAGGTCCTTGGCGGCTTTCACGGCGGCGATTGAGTTTTCCGGAGCCGTCTTGTGGAAGCCTCTGTGGGCAACGATCGCAGGGATCTTGATCTCAGCCGGATTCTCCACCACAGCCAACTCGGTCACACCGAGAGGGTAGAAAGCGCCTGAACGCTGAAGGACAACCTTATAGGTCCCGCTGACAAGGTCGGCCGGAAGAGTGACCACAACCCTGTCCGCAGAGATCTCACACTCCGCCGTTTGGACATATTTCCCGGTCAACGATTGGAATGAGATGACATCTCCGTTTTGGAATCCGGTTCCGAGGATCGGGAACTTCGACCCCGCCTTCACCTGAATGCCGGAGGCAAGGACGATGTTGTCCACATTGATCGTGGAGACAGGCTGGTTGTAGTTCTTGACACGCTGGTAAAGGGTCTCCACATCAGTCTTTGCCAGAGGAGAGTCGAAGATCCTGGCGATCGCTATGTCACCTTTCCATGCGGCCTGCGCGTCATTAGGACCGGCGTCGCCACCGATGCAGATCCAGCGAGCCTTCGCATTGCCCGGAAGTTTCAGTTCACCGGGAGCGTCCGCCGTACCTTTCAGCTCGCCGTCAAGATAGACGTATGCCTTCTTCTCGGCCTTGTTCCAGACCCCGACAAGATGGTAGTAGCGGCCATATTCAGGTTTCACACCGCTTCTGGCCCAGATCCATTTGCTCTTTCCGTCCTCGCTCACGTTCGGGAGGAATGTCAGGACCTGGTCACCCTTTGTGATCAGGAAACCTACTCCACCGGCCTCCATAGCGCTGAACGACTTGATCTCCTTGTTCCACGAGGCGATGTCCGCGTCGAACCTCGCCAACAGCTCGAATGAATGG
The DNA here is from genome assembly GCA_963596515.1 of bacterium. Taxonomy (GTDB): domain Bacteria; phylum Bacteroidota; class Bacteroidia; order Bacteroidales; family UBA932; genus Cryptobacteroides. Next base: position 8,226 of record CAVBMN010000080.1, on the reverse strand, counting down.
CCGTCGGCAAGTTTCTTCCAAAGATCGGAATCCTCAGTGTAATCAACACGGTAATAGCCGCTTGTGAAACTTGATCCCGGCTCGTGGTTGAAATGAGCGATGTAGGAGCTTGTGGCGCGGCTCTCGTAGGTCACAAGACTGGCTCCAGGCACGGTCTTGACATCCACGCCCTTTCCTGACACATCCACAGCGGAGCCGTCCTGATTGAACTGAAGGTCAAGGATGCAGTCGTTCTTGAGTTTGTCAGGCAAAGCCTCCGCAGGAAGCATATCTCCATCCTGCTTGATTGTAACCTTCAGGCTGCCGGCCTTGCCGGAAACCTTCAGGCTGATGACGGCCGAACGCTCGTAGGAATCATTGGCGGAAACCTTGACCGTCACCTTCTGGTCCTTGGATGACGATGTCGGAGTGACCTCCAGCCAGGATTTGGCCTCATAAGGCACATCAATGGTCCAATCAGTGTTGGAGACCATATTCAGCACACGCTCTCCGCCGGAACGGACGAATGTGACCGTGGATTCCCTCTTGCCCTCATCATTGAGGAAATCGAGGTAGGTGTCCCCTTTCGCGACCTTGTCATCGCAAGAGCCCAAAGCCAGAAGCCCGGAGCAGAGACACATCATATATAGGAATTTTTTAATCATAGTTCTTGAATATTATTATGTGTAAACCGTTTACAGTTTCACTCCGACAAGCTTCACACCTTCGGCGGAACCCGAAGTCTTTTTGGCTGAGCTGAAATCCACAGTGAAACGATAGCGGTCGCCCTCCTTTAAAGCCGAAGCGACCCCGATGTTGCCGTCAGGTGTGATGCCAAGTTCGGCAGGAAGGCTGACCTCCGAGTAGGAAGTTCCCTTCAGTTCCCCGCCCCATGTTCTCTGGAAGAAGAACTTGAAGTTGCTGCCGGGCTCGACACCAAGTCCGTGACCAGCGACAAGTGTCAGTTGGAACACTTTGTCCTTTACAGGGGCGCAGCAAAGACCTCCCACCTCAGGAGCCCAACCTGCACCAGAGCCTTCCGGCTTGCCTATCGTGCCGTCACCGATGGCCCAAAGGGCGCCGGTGAAGTCATCACCAAGCACAGGGAAATAGTCCTTGCCGGTCAAAGCCCCCGGCTTCATCGGATTGATGCGGATGAATTTGTTCGAGGTCTGGAGAACGACCCTGTACTGTCCGGTAACCGGAAGGAACTTGAACATTCCCTTAGCTATGTCGATTGTCTCAAGATAGTCGGAGTCGATCACCCAGTCACTGAGGTCAACGCCGAACACGGTCAGAGTCTCGCCTTGTTTGAGCGGGATGTTAACACCGTAACTTCCGGCAGGAATCTCATCGGCCTTGTCCATAGCCACCGGAGTCTCCCCGTTGACGGACAGTTTCACGAACGGCGTCCCCTCAAGGGTCTTGGTGTTCAGGGTCACGGTGTACTCCCCTGCATAGCCGTATGTGAACGGGATGTAGTCCTCGCCTCCCACAGCTATCGCCTTGCCGTCGTAGCCGAACGTCATGGTCTCGCCCAAAGCGCCGAACGGGGCGGACACGATCTTGGCGCTCAGTTCCTTAGGAAATTCCGCCGTGCATGAATATTCATAGTCGCCGATCTTTGCCATCTTGTACTCCTTGCCCTCGGAAGTGACAAGGGTAAGATATTCAAAGACTGGGCGTGACACCTCCAAGGTTCTTTTCTCTTCGGTCAGGCCGAACTCGATGTTCTGGGCGGTGACGGTCAGATCAGCCGTTCCGTCGGAGATGTTGGCGTAATAAGGAATATTAATGGTTCCCTTGTAGGTTCCGTTTTCTTTGGTGCGGAGGACGACTTTGCTGACCTCGGTTCCGTCATAAAACAGATGGAGCTGAGCCGTGGACAAGGCGACGCCATCCTTCAAAGTGATCTCGAAAGGCAGGTTCTCTCCCATCTTGGCAGTCTGCGCGATCTCGCATGTCATCTCCGGTCCCTTGTCAGTGACCTTCAGCTTGGGCTCCTTGTAACAGGAAGTCAAGGCCGTGGCGATCATCAAAACGGCCAGAGATGGTTTAATAATATTTTTCATATTCATTATCATTTGTGTTGGTTATTCCATTTTATAGAGGCTATCGACCTCGCAGGGGCGGTGAATTTCACCGAATGTCCGGAATCGGAGAACGTGAACGGACAATCCTCGGAGAGGGTGTTCTCGATGATTATCCCGTAGGAATGATCCGGATTCAGGAACGCCAGGCACGAAACTCCGGACTTAAGTGTCCCGTTAAGGGCTATCCTGCGCGCGCCGGGACGGATGACCTTTGAGGCATGGGCCAGATTGTAGTACTGGGTGTTCCGTTCGGTAACCTTTCCGGTCTTTGAGTCGCACATCACCGCTCCATAGCAGTTCTGGCAGCCGCCCGGACGCTTCGGGCCATAGTTCTCATCCAGTACCAGATTCCACAGAGTCACTCCTTTGTTCCCACGGGAAAGAGTCTGGACGAATATGTTGTCGAAGTCTTTCAGCAGACAGGTTCCGAAATCCGGAGCCCAGCCGCCGATCGACGCCTCGGTGAAGTAGATCTCCTTTTCCGGGAACCGCTTCACCATGTTGTCCAGCTCGGCCGGATCACCAGAGTAGTTGTGCCAAGCGGAGCCGGCGACATATTCAGCGGCATCAGGATCGGACAGGATGTTCATCGGGTAACCTTGCTGACCGGAGATGTTGTCGTAGTTGTAGTTGTGATCGTACAACAGGATCTTCGTGTCCAACCCGGCCTTTCTGAAAGCCGGTCCGACAGCGGTCTTGATGAAATCACGCTGCTCCTGCCAAGGCATGTACATCGACATTGAGTTGCCTTTGTTCAGAGGTTCGTTCTGAAGCGTCACAGCGTAGATGTCGAATCCCTGCGACTTCATCACCCTGATCCAACGGACAAAGTACTCGGCATAGTCCTGATAGCATTCCGGTTTGAGCCTTCCGCTTGTCCATGAATAGTAGTCCTTGTCGTTGTCCACGCCTCTCTTCATCCAGCGAGGAGCCGACCAAAGGGACGCGATGATCTTGACATCAGGATTGATGGCCATAACCTCCTTGAGGATAGGGAACAGGTCGCGGGTGTCATATTCATTGGCCGCGAAATTCTCCATTCCCTTCCGGTCGCACCACGTGTACTCGTCAAGGCCGAAGTCAGAGGACCCGATCGAGACCCGGACCATGCTGAAACCAAGTCCGTCCTTAGGATCGAAGATTTCCTTGAGCAACGCTGTCTTGGCGGAAGGCTCCATCACAGCCCGGAGGTTGTAGCAGGAACTGCCGGTCAGCGCTGGGCCGAAGCCGTCCACTGTCTGGTAAGTGACGGTGGAGTCAAGTTTGAAAAGGTTTACAGCCATCGATCCTGGCTTGCGGAGCTCCAGTTCCTCGGAATCGAAAAGTCTGGACCTGTCAGCCGTGGTGACATACGCCGTCACGGCCTTCTCGTCAGGAGTCGGCTCCGGAATCGTTCCGCCACCATTCTCCCCGCCTCCGTTCCCGGAGTTCTTTCCACAGAAAGCCAGCAGGAACGGAAGTGACAGGATGATAATCAGTTTACCGCAGCGCATGATCTTAGTAGCCAAGGTTTTGCTCGATGTTAGGGTTGGTGTCCAGAACCGTCGTCGGAACAGGAAGGAATATGCTGTACTGATCCAGAGGATCCCTTGTCAGACAATAGGAGTCATCCTTCCACACGTTGTTATGGACATCAATGACCTTGTCGTGACGCGCGAGGTCGAAGAATCTGAATCCTTCAAAGGCCAGCTCAAGGCGACGCTCGTTCAGGATCTTGTCGATCAGCTGTTCTCCTGAAAGGCCGCTCACAGGATCCAGTTTGGCGCGCAGACGGACGGCGTTGACATATTTCAACGCTCCGGCGCTGTCTCCGGTCATGGCGAGAGCCTCGGCGTGAAGCAGGTAGATCTCAGCGAGTCGCATCAGGATGATGCTCGTGGCGTTGGTTTCCATCTTGCCCATGAAGGCATATTCATTCTCAGGATAGTAGAGACTCCAAGTGCAGGAATCCCAGATGATGCTGACATTCTTTCTCTCCGTGTCGCCCTCTGCGTCGTAGGCCTTGACAAGGTTTCTGGACGGGGTTATCCACTTTGACCATGTGTAGTTGTCCGCAGGAGAGAACTGGTTCCTGTGGAACATCATGTGAAGCCAGTTGCCGGACGAGGCCGTGAAAGTCACCTCGAAGATGGACTCCTTGGTGTTCTTGGCGGCTGTCTTGGCGGCCACGTCATACGACCACATATCCTTGTAGCGGTCGCACAATGAAGCCCTGAGTGACTCGGCGCTGCCGGAATTGACATTCATATCCCTCTCGACAGCCTCACACCACTGAGCGACCTTGCCCCAGTCCTGAATGCTGGATTTCTCCGCATAGACGTGCGCGAGAATGCCTTTGGCGAAAGTCTTGGAGAGCACGAACTTGTCATCAGCCGAAAGGTCCGGGGCTTTCTCCGCGGCGAACTCAAGCATATTCACGATTTGTGAATATATCTCCTCCCTCGCCGGCCTTGACGGATAATAGGAAGGATAGACCTCCTCGATGTTTTCCGCGGTGATAGGCTCCGGAATGGAATTGATGACAGGGATAGTGTTGTAAAGCTGGGTTCCCCTGAACACGTAGAACGCCTTCAGGATGTCTGCCTGAGCCAGCCAGTTGTCGTACTGCGCCTGAGTCATTGACGGGTCAAGTTTTCTGACACGGTCGATGTTGCAGATGACCTGGTTGGCGGCGTTGATCGCGATCTGGAAATCATCCCAGTCACGTCCGACATTCTGGTTTGCTCCGTCAATCTTGTTGGATTCGATGCCGACCAGCTCGGCCGTGCTCGGAGACCCGTTGTAGGCGTTGTCCGCGCGGACTTCGGAATAGACCAGCCAGTCCATAAACTGAAGCCTCTGCATCCTGTCGTTCTTCAGAACACCGCTGTAAAAACCTTTGACAAGGCTTTCCATCTGCGCGGCCGTGGTGTACTGAGAAGTGGTGGTGTCCTTTGGAACGAACACATTGCCCTCGTTATAGCCTGTCTGTGGATAGAGATCCAAATCGCAGGAGGCGAGGCCCACCAAAGATATCACCGAAAATATTACCAATATCTTTTTCATACTCATCATCTTTTAGAAATCAACGTTCACACCGAATGTCACGGTCTTTACGCAAGGATATGTACCCCAGTCGATTCCGAAGTTCGTGGCCGCGGCGTACTGGCTCATCTCCGGATCGTAGCCGGAATATTTCGTGAACGTGATCATATTGTCCAGAGTCACGTACGGACGTATCCTTGTGATGTTGAGCCGTTTGAGTTTAGGACCGGCGAAATCGTAGGACAGGGT
>CAVBMN010000080.1:0-2652 GCA_963596515.1 bacterium | reverse complement strand
CCCTTGTAGCTGAAATTGTTGGTCATACCGAACGTGAAGTCCGGGTTAGGATCTCCGATCCACGTCTTGTCGGAGTCAGTGATCTTGCCGTTGCCATCGCGGTCCTCATAGATCATCATACCGGTCTCCGGATCGACTCCGTTCGCCTTGTAGCCCCAGAATTGAGAGAGAGGCTTTCCCGGAACCATCCGAACTATGTACTCGCTTTGGATGTCGGAAGGCTTGATGTAGTTGTACACCTGCTGGAGAGTCAGTTTCTCAAGCCTGTTGCGGTTCATAGAGATGTTGAAGTCCGTGTTCCAGCGGAATCCACCCTTGTCGATATTCACAGAGGACACCGCAAACTCAAGACCCCAGTTGGACATCTCTCCCTCGTTTCTGGATATGCTTGAATATGGCGCCGGAAGCGGAACATTCAGCAACAGGTTGGTGGTGTATTTGTAATACCCGTCCAAAGTGAAGTTCAGTCTGCTGTTCAGAATAGAGAAGTCGATGCCGACATTGCTCTGCGTGGTGGTCTCCCAAGTCAGATCCCTGTTGCCGATGTTGGTCTTGGCTCCAAGGGAAGGAGTTGCCTGAGCGTTCTCCGGCTTTGTCCAGTCATAGTAGATCAGAGCATAGTTCTGAACCCAGGCGTGGTCGCCAAGGCCGCCCTGGTTACCCTGCTGTCCCCATCCCGCGCGGAGTTTAAGGTCGCTGATCCAGTCTATGTCCTGCATAAAGTCCTCTCCGGAGATTCTCCACGCGGCCGAAGCTGAAGGGAAATATCCCCACCTGTGACCTGGAGCCAGCTTTGACGAGCCGTCAGCACGCATATTCACTGTCAGATAATACTTGCTGTCGTAGTTGTAGGAGATTCTTCCAAGGTAGGACATTATGCTCCATTCCGAAAGTCCCTGGGAGTTGCCTCTGAGACCAGAGGAGTTTCCACCGTTAAGACCGTAGAGGACATTGTCGTAGTCGGCTGAGAAGTATTGCCTTGAGCCGGTCAGGTTCTCCCAGTGGGAAAGCGTAGCAGAGGTACCGGCCATAGCCTCAAGGCTGTGCCGTCCAAAATTATTCTTGTAGGTCAGAATGTTGTCCAGCACGATCACCCTGTTGTCCGCGCGGGTGGTGTTGGCAAGTCCGTGCTGTGTGCGTCCTTCAGCCGTCTTGATAGGATCAAGGAACTGATAGTTGAATGTCCAGGTTCTGTCCATTGTCGCCGTTGACTTGAAATTCAGGTTCCTGCTGAACTTTATCGTGGCGTGTCCTGTGAGGATGAGCCTGTCGTTCTGGTCGTAGAAGTTTTCCTGACGCGCGATGTTCTCGGCAGGAGTCGTCACATTGGCTCCGTAGAACTTAGTCCAATACTGGCCAGGGTTCTCCTCGCTCCAGACCTTCGCGTAGGTAGGCGTGTTGATCACGGACATCACGACACCGGCCCTGTTGGAGCCTGTACCTGAAATGATGCCGTTCTGCTTCCAATGGGAGAAAGTCACGTCAGCCCCGACATTGATCCATTTGAATATGTCCGAGTCCATACTCGCCCTGAAGTTGTACCTCTTGTAATAACTCGTGCGGATGATGCCTTCTTGATCGACATAACCGGCACCGATGTAGTACTTTGTCTTGTCGTTGGCATTGGAGACAGACAGTTGGTAGTTCTGCGAGACCGCCGTCCTGTAGGTTTCCTTGAACCAGTCAGTCTCGTCCTTGAGGCCGTCCGGAACCTTCACGGCTCCGATCTCATCCATAAGTTCCTTGTACTGGGCCACATTCAGGACATCGAATGTCTTGGCCACCTTGCCGAGACCCACATAAGAGGTGAAGTTGATCTGGGGGCCGACATCCTTCGAGCCTTTCTTTGTGGTGATCAGGACAACTCCGTTGGCCGCCCGTGAACCGTAAATCGCGGCTGATGAGGCGTCCTTAAGAATCTGCATCGTCTCGATGTCGTTAGGAGACAGATAGGTAATGGCACCGTTTCCGGTCCCGACAGGGACTCCGTCCACAACATAGAGAGGGTCATTGCCCGAAGTGATGGACGAATTGCCGCGGACTCTGACGGTCATTCCGCCGCCCGGGGTACCGGAGGTCTGCTGGACGGTCACACCGGCCACCTTACCTTGGATAAATCCAAAGACTGTAGGCACAGGACGAAGGCTGATGTCCTCCGTGGAAACGGTGGAGACAGCTGTGGTCAAATCCTTTTTCCTGACAGAGCCGTAGCCGATCGCCACGACAGCGTCAAGAGCTATGACCTGCTCCTTCACCGTGACATTGACAACAGAGCGGTCACCCACCTTCTCTGTCACCGTGGCGTAGCCCAACGACGCGAATTCAAGAACCGCGTCCTTCGATGACACATTGATGTCATAGCGGCCGTCCTGATCCGTGGTGACACCGTTGCCGGTACCCTGCTCCAAGACAGTAAGCCCGACGACCGGCTGGCCGTTCTGATCCTTGACCGTTCCGCTTACAGAACGCTGTTGCGCGTAAGCCGAGAAGCCTACCAACAGCATCAAGAACACTATAAGTTTACGCATACAATTATAAGGTTAATTTTGTTCAAGTCCGCGTCCGGGTCAAAAGCCAGAGACCGGATTTCGGACAGACAAAATTATAAAACCGTTTAAGACGAATGTCACAAAGTGGTAAAGAAGTGGACTC
>CAVBMN010000079.1:0-11332 GCA_963596515.1 bacterium | reverse complement strand
ATCAGATACTCCCCTTATATTCTACTTTCTTCATTTCAATACTCTACTCACATTATTATTTATCCATTTCTGACTCGGATTCAGCGTAAAGTTGCCTCAACCAAATGGATAATCTTGGGACAGAAGAATCCAGTTTGACTTTAAACCTTAAACGGCTACTTATATTATAAGTATTGGATTTGTCAACAATAGCGCTTAGTTCCGAAGTCTTGAATCCAAGGAGCAATAAGCAGCAATAGCCAATTTCAGAAGCAGTCAAACCATAACCTTCCAACCTCAGAACAAAATTTGGATGATAAATGGCATAAAGCATTCCTATGCTCTCGGTCACAGAGCTCTTATCTTTGACCAAGGCTTCAAGCCTATCCGCAACTTTAGAAAGAGAGTCTGGTATATCCTTAGATAGAAATGCCCCTAAAGCCCTGATCCGGCAATTAAGAATTTCCGTTACTTCATCAACGGTATCACAACAATTCCGATATACGCTATATTCTTCTTTAATTTTTTGTAGACACGCATATTCATTACTCAGATCTTCAAACTTTGATCTTAACATTTTAATTTCCAGCCTTCGTTTATGAATAACAAAGACAGCGCAAACAAAGCAAAAGGCAATGACTACTATAACAAAGATTAGTATCATTTTTTGTTTTTGAGCTTTTATTTCTTCATCATATTTTTCACATATTGACTTTATCTCATACCGGATTTTAGCCATATCCAAAGAATCACTGATAGTCGAGTAGTCGAGTAGTCGAGTAGTCGAGTATTCGAGTAAATTCATATAAGCAGAATAATAATCTTGCTTCTTCGCATATGTGTTTGACAATAACAGATAATATGATTCATCAGAAGACACATCGTGAAAATGTTTATGATTTACCAAAGCATTAATAGCCGAATCATATTTTCCAAGTCTGAAATACACTTGAGCCAAAAGAGTTCCAGGTGAATTCAAAGAGTCATTCACATATTGCCGGTACTGTTCCACCAACACATAAAGAGAATCTCTATCTATGTCATTATGCAAACCAGACAAAATTCTAAGTTCATTATATGAAATCTCATTGCGTACTGATAGATAATCCTCTTTGCTAACAATACTCATACACTTATTGAAGTCTTCTTCTCTATCTTGAATTATAAGATTGTTTGCTCTGCAAAGTATCGCAGTAATATAATTATTGCGTTTACCTGCGCTTTTATATAATTCTGCAGCTTTTGACAACGCCTCATTAGCATAATCTATATCAAATTGATAAGAAAATATCTGCGTTTTCAAGAAATACAATCTTGCACGGTCCTCATCATCGATTTTATCAGATTTTATATGCTCCGCGCAGACCAGACTTTCCATAGCCTTGTCCATCTGACCGGCGTTCTGGTAAACACGGGCTTGGTAATAGTAGGACTTGAACTTGTATGGGGCATTAAGGCGATGGCGATAATAGTTCACGGCGATGTTGATGAGCGAGTCGTCAGTCCTGTCGATATAGTTCTTGTCAAGGGCGATTGATTTAAGGAGAGCATAACGAGCGTTCTGACTTCTGGAGTCAAAATGAATTGAATCCATTGACTCCAGAATCGCAAGCGCGGAATCGGGACTTGCGGACATACAAGACTCAGCACGATCTAGACTTTCATCAACGGTCTGGTTTCGTCCGCAGAAGGTCAGAACGCTGATCAATATAGAAACGGTTAGTACATTTTTCATTGTTCAGTGTAGTAAATAACGCCCAAATATAGAGCAAAAATCATTTCTGACCAAAGGCAGCAATGCTGAAAGTGGAATCGCAAATGGCAGAAGTAGAAAAACCTTAGCAACAACATTAATTATCAAGAACTTATTCACCTCAAAAGTAGATTCCACCAATAGAAAAATTAGATTCAATATCCGATGAATCGTCAGCCTTGCTCCATTGTCCACATAGGGTAAGAAGACAGCAATCCTCAAAAAAATCCGGCTTCAGAATGAATGGAATTCAATCTGAAGCCGGACGTAATATCGCCACTTCCAAAGCTGAGTGGCTACTTCGCTTTCTTGAGGATTATCTCATCGGTGACTCCATTGTTGGCGACAACCTTGAAAGTATCTTCGTCGGTCTTGAGACGGACAGCAGGGAAAGTCCAGACAACTCCGCTGGATTCCTCGGAGGATGTCATACGGGTGACCATACGGCCGTTCTGGTAGAGGGTCAGGTACTTGGCGTTGCTATACACCTTGATGCGGAGATCCTGTCCGGCAGGGAAATATTTGAGGCGGCGGGAAGTGATGTAAACGGTGGTCTCGTCCTTGTTCCAGAGAGATTTGTAAAGATAGAACACATCCTTCTTCGTCTGACGGTCACGAGTGACAAGTCCCTTGTCGTTCATATACTTACGGTCGTTGTTTCTGACAAACTTGACACCATCCTCTGAATCCATAAAGCCTTCCTGACGGTTGGCCACCGGAAAATCGAACAAAACCCAGATCGAAGTGAAGTTAAGCCAAGGCATAGCCTTGATCTGGCGGACGTGCGACTCGTGGAAACGGTTGCCATATTCCTCATAATGCTTGGTGTCGTCCTCCTTGTCACGGATCGCCTCTGATTGGTTCCAGACGTGGCAGTAAGGGTTGACGCCGACACCATATTCAGCGACATTGATCGGGGAGTCCAGTCTCAGCCCACGGACCTTTTTCAGCGCGGTAGAAAATCCGGTGAATTCGTTAGGGGTTCGGTACCATCCGTAATAAAGGTTCTGGGAGCAGAAGTCGCCCTTGATGCTCGGATAACCGTCACGAGCAAGGTTCGAGCAGTCCGTGAATCCGACGAAACGGTCAGGATCAAGTTTCTTGGTGTAATTGTAAAGCCTTTCGGTCTCCCTTGCGACAACCTCGGCATCAAAAGCCCCCTGGAGATTATTGTTGTTGCCCCAGGTGTCCAGTTCGTTCCACATCCCCCAAAACGCGATGGACGGGTGGTTGTAGAGATTGTTGACCATCTCTTTCATCTGATGGTGGATGTTGTTGAAATAGTTCTGCCGGGCATCTGTTCCGCAGACGTTGACCCAAGGAACCTCGGTCTGCACGATGATTCCGAGAGAGTCGCAAAGCTGGAACGCGAAATCGTTGTGAGGGTAATGCGCAAGTCTCAGGAAATTGGCTCCCAGCTCCTTGACAATGCGGTAGTCCCGGCGGTAATCGGCCTGGGTCAAAGCGGAAGCCTTGCCGTCAGTGTCCTGATGCATCGCCACGCCACGCAGAGGATAAGGACGACCGTTGAGAATGAAACCTCTTTCCGGATCCATCTCGATGGAGCGGTAGCCGATCTTGGTCTCTGCGATGTCCATCATTCTTTTTCCCTTGAAGAGCTCAACCCTGAGAGTGTAGAGGTAAGGATCCTTCATTCCGTCCCAAAGGTGGAGACCGGAAAGGATGAACTCGTGGTCGAAGTCATATTCAGAGAAGGCTCTTACAGGCACTTCACGGTCAGCCTGGTAGCCAAGAGCGCCATTAGCCTCAAGCAGTTGGACACGCACGAGGATGCTTGCGTCCTTGTTGCCGGTGTTGACGAGTTTCGCCTTGACATTGGTGACTACTTTCTTTTTGGAGACTTCAGGGGTCTCGCAGCGGAGCCTGTACTGGCCGAAATCCTCCGGGGAGAAATAGATGTCGTCCATCACAAGCAGCCATACAGGATTATGCAAACCACCGTTCTTGTTGAAATCCGATGTCACAGGAGCCATCTCAACATCTTCGGTGTTGTCACAGACGACCTCAAGCCTGTTGACACCTTTTCTCACAGCCTCGGTTATGTTCACGGTAAACGGCGTGTAACCACCTTTGTGAGCGGCGACCTGCTCACCATTGACCGACACGACGGCGGCTTGGGCGGCTCCTTCAAAAAGAAGATAATAATTCTTCTTTAAATCATTAATTCTCAAATCACAGCGATATGTAGCCTTGCCACGGTAGTAGTACGGGGAATGCCCGTCCTCGGCGTTGTAGGAGTGCGGCACGGCCACTGTCTCCCAAGAAGAACCGTCCTTGCTGAACTCCCACTCCTTCAACTGTTCCTGACGGAAACCACGGATCTGAGCCCCCAACGGGAGGACTGAAAAAAGAACCGCCGCAAGCACGGCGCAAAGAAAATGTCTTTTCATCAAGATGAATGATTTACGCATAATTAGGCAAAGTTAGCAATAATCATCGGAATTTCTTAACTTCGCACCCTATAATCATCAATCATTTCGTCCTATGGATAGAAACGGCTTAAGAAACTATGACAAGACAAGAAAGGTTCACGACTGGTTCAGATACTTCGCTCCGGTGTTCATCACTTTCTCCGTCGCACTTGGCTTCATAACAAGAATAATCCTGCTTTTCGTCCCTCCGACCGTGATCGGATTCACCGCTGCCGAGTGGGCGAAGATATTCCTGCTGGGTTTCATCAACGACATCGCATTCTCGCTGCTGGCCCTCGCTCCGGCAATGCTGCTCCAAGCCACGCTGAACGACGCCAAGTACAAAAAGCCGCTCTGCGCCATCATCGGAACCGTGCTGCTCGCCTTCGCGGTATATTCATTCCTGCCGTCCAACATATTCATTGAATATGGTTCCGTGGTTCCCGCGATCGCCCGCATCCTTTCTCTCCTGCTGCTCGGTTGTTTCTGCCTCAGGCTCTTCCTTCCAGGCATCAGGAAAGGTTGGTGCAAAGCGGGGCTTCTGTTCACGATGGGACTGTACGTGTTCCTGATGATCGTGAACGTCATTTCAGAGTGCATCTTCTGGAACGAGTTCGGAGTGCGGTACAACTTCATCGCCGTTGACTATCTGGTATATACGAATGAGGTGATCGGGAATATTATGGAGTCCTATCCGATCATTCCGATGTTCCTCGGAGTGCTGTTAGTGGCAGTGCTTGTCAGTTGGAGGATGTTCCGCCGGAGGGATTTCAGCGAGGCCGGCAACGGAGGGGCAGTTTCATTTCTGGCGACATTCATCATCTATGCGGTGCTGTTCACCGGAAGCTTCATCTGGCTGCGGTTCAGCTACCGCAACCTTCAGAGCGGCAACAATTACGCTACTGAGCTTCAGTGCAACGGTTGCTGGAATTTCCTTGAGGCCTACAGCAGCAGCACTCTTGAATATGACAGGTTCTATCAGATGCTGCCTGACGATGAGGCTTCCGCGATCAAACTTGCGCTTTGCAACCAAGTCGCTTCGAAGGTTGGTGAGCAAAGTCGAACCACGGCGACCGGAGGGGAAATGGTCACTGAGTCACTACAGGTCACTTCGACAGGCTCAGTGACCGATCCTTCTCTGGTCACTGAGCCTGTCGAAGTGACCACTGCAAACAATAACGGAGTACAGATAATAAGAGACTCCATCCCGGCCATCAAAAAGAACATCGTAGTAATTGCTGTGGAGAGTCTCAGTGCTGATTTTCTTACCGCCTACGGCAACGAGGACGGTCTGACCCCGAATCTGGACACCCTCATCGGAAAGAGTCTCGTTTTCGACAACCTCTACGCAGCCGGCAACCGTTCCGTCCGCGGCCTTGAGGCCCTGACTCTCTGCCTGCCCCCAAGCGCAGGTGAAAGCATCATCAAACGCCCCGGCAACGAAGGCTTGTTCTCGACTGGCACCGTGCTGAGAGCCAACGGCTACACCACCACCTTCATCTACGGAGGCGACAGCTATTTCGACAATATGCGCACCTACTTCTCAGGCAACGGTTTCGAGATCATCGACAAGTCCAGTTACCCTAAGGAGGACATCACATTCGCCAACATCTGGGGCACCTGCGACGAGGATTCGTACAGGGTGGCACTGAAAGAGTTCGACAGGAAGGCAGAGAGCGGCACGCCGTTCCACGCCATCATATTCACAATCAGCAATCACCGTCCGTACACATTCCCGGAAGGAAAGATCACCTACGACGGTGAGATGAAGTCGCGCTCCGCCGCCGTGAAGTACACCGACTTCGCCATCGGGCAGTTCCTCGCCGAGGCTTTGCGCAAGCCGTGGTTCGCCAACACAGTCTTCGTCATCGTGGCCGACCACTGCGCCTCCAGCGCCGGCAAGACCAGCATCCCGGTTGACAAGTATCACATTCCGGCGATCGTATATTCCCCAGGCTTCATCCGCCCTCAGAGAGTGGAGAAACTCTGCTCGCAGATCGACCTGATGCCGACCGTCTTCTCCCTGCTGCACTTCTCCTACGACTCGAAGTTCTACGGCCAGAACATCCTTGATTCTGTATATAACCAACGCGCCTTCATGGCCACCTATCAGGACCTCGGCTACTACAGCAACGATGTGTTGACCGTCCTCTCCCCTGTCCGCAGAGTCCAGCAGTTCGACGTGAATGAGACCGAACCATTCCGTCACTCCGAGACCGTCAAGGAGACTCCAGCTGATAATCTGGTGAAAGAGGCCCAGGCCTTCTATCAATCCGTCAATCTCCAGCCCGTGGCCAAGGAATAAGCCTCAGGGGTAACGTCGACGCATCTTCAGCGGCACAATGAGACCAATACGCCAATCGGTGCGTGGAAGGTTGCATTCCACGCACCGGCTTATCTTTAAGGTCATATCGAGGAGTTATTGCACCTTTCCCGATAGCATTTCTTTCTTAAAAATGTTAAGCAATTGCTCAAGACTCTTGCCTTCGAACTCATTCTCATCCAACATCCTGAACGTTTCCGAATTATATACAAATGACAAGGCATCCTCTACGGTCAAGGATTTGGATTCGGCGATGAAAAGTGCCGCCTGCTTAACAAAATCAAGTTCGACAATCGGATTATTATTGCTCATATAAATTAACGAATTTCAAATACTGCTTTACTGAATCAATAGTATGAAAGCACACTTGCCAAAAATCTTGTCTCTTGAAGACTAACTGTTTTGTGAGTTTGGAAAGATTCTCCTTTTTCAAAGCGTCTTCGACATTAGGGAATATATCCAGATAATCTTCTATCACTGTTGGCATTATACCATCCGCGACCGGACCTGCGACAACAGGATAATCGTGTTTGAAATCCCAGGCCTTATTACTGTTTTTCAAGACAAAAGCTGTCCAATCTTCATTATAGCCATCAAATTTGAGGCATCCGGAAGCGCTCTCAGTCAAACACGAATCATCGAAATCAAACTCCATTACCAGTTTCCTGCCCCCAAGCACCATCTGCTTACGCCGAGCCATTCCCCAAGCTTGTTCTATATCAGTCGTAAGGTATGCGCCTGTCCCAAAATCCAATCCTTCACGGCTTCTTGACGGATCAAGTTCCGCAAATTCCACATTTGTGCCGTGAAATAACTTAATTATCTGATTCCTCCACCATTACGTTGGCATACAAGTGTAAGGTCATTTAATATCTCATTCAACGGAAGAGTTATCTCAACATCGTAGCAAGATGTCAGAAGTTTGATCCCACCATTGATATTCAAATAATTGAACGCCGCCCTTCTAGTCAAACCCTTTGCCCCTGCGAACGCATCCACACAAGACACAATGAAAGAATAACATTCCTCCATTTCAACTTGATTTTTGGAATTAACCATCACTTGAGCATCAACGTCAAGATGTCTTAACACTTTGATCAGCACATTAATATCAAGATCGTCATCATTCTCTATCTTTGAGATCCTTGACTTTTTAACTCTAAGTCGGGCACCCAGTTCATCCTGTGTCAATCCTCTCATCTTCCGGTATTGGCGGATCACTCTTCCTGAGGCACTCGTCTTTTTCCCATCTATAATAATTGTTGTAGGCATAATTTTTCCCTTTTCGCAAATATACAAAAAGTTTCCCGTATAAGAAACTTGGTTATTTCCATTTAATTCGCACTTCTTGACACTCTGCGACAACTGAATCAATGATAAGATCGCCTGAGATCTCTCAAGAATTACGACGGCAGCATTATTTGAGAATAATGCTGCCGTCGTACGCTATATTACCACTAACTGGAGCAAAAACACCTATTTGTGCGCCTTGGGTCGCCACAATAGGCAGTCCTACACTGTCTTCTCAAACTATAACAGATGAGATCCAGACTACCCTCAGTGCTACTATAGACGGGGAGGTATTTGAGGATTATCTGGTAATCTTGATATTACCTACATTGAGGCCCCATTCGCCGTCCTGGACGATGGGTGTGGGAATGCCGTCAAGGTTGTTCTCGTAGTATGGCTCTTTGAGATAGGTGTGGGAGTGGCCGCCTACAACCAGATCGACATTGCGGGATCTTTTCACGAGGGTCGGATCGACATATGGTTCACCCTCGAAGCCGATGTGGGTCAGGGCGATGACCATATCACACTTCTTCACGATCTTGAGGTACTCGGCCCATTTGTTGACCACCTCGGAGTTCTCGAAGGCGAGAATCTTGTCGGAAACTTCCTTGGAGACAAGGGTGGTGATGTCGGGCATAAGACCGATGATGCCGATTTTCATTCCGGCCTTCTTCACGATGGTGTAAGGCTTCACGTACTTTGCCAAGGCGATGTTCGAGAAATCGTAGTTGGCACAGACCACCGGACATTTGATGTTGGCCAGACGACGTGCGAGTTCATCCACGCCGTTGTCGAACTCGTGATTGCCCAGAGTAACACAGTCGTACTTCATTGCGTTGATGAGGTCGATCTCGATGTCGCCTCCAAGCACGGAGAAGTAAGATGTGCCCTGACTGAAATCTCCGGCGTGGAGAAGGAGTACGTTCCTTTTTCCATCAGCCTTCACGACGCTGTCTCGGTAGGCCGCACGTTCGATCACACCGCCAAGACCCTTACGCTCACCGGCGCGTTCCGGCTCCAGATGGCTGTGGGTGTCATTGACGTGAAGGATGGTTAACCGTTTCTGGGCCGCCGCATCAATGTTCAACAACGCGGAGAGCAGGCATATTCCTAAAAATATTTTTTTCATTTCTGGTTCTTATTAGTCGCTTCAGTAAGATCGTCACTTCGACAAGCTCAGTGACCTACTTTATGACTGTTATCCAATGCTGGTTCTGATACTCGATAGGCTTGCCGGCTGCGGTGAGACTCTGGACATAAGCCAACATCGTGTCGTAAAGGTAGCCGTTGCACTTTATGATCTCAACCGCATTGTTGGCCACCTTGTAGCCATCGCCGCCATCCAGCAGAAAGTTCAAGGTGGCGACTCCGTAGATTTTGTCATCGTCCAGAGGCTCACCGTTCACGATGGCCGAGACAATCTTGCCGTTCTTCACGGTAACCTTCACGCCACCGACAATCTGTAAGGAAGTGGAAGCCATCTGGTTGAGCAGCGCACGCACATCACGGCCGTGCAATGCCACATAACACAGATAGTTGCGGAACGGGAACATCGACATTATGTCATCGTAGAGAACCTCTCCTGCCGGCATATCAATCCGGACTCCGCCACGGTTGGCGAAACCGATGTCAACCCGCTTGCCGGTGCTGTCGGCGGTCGCCCGCATCAGTTCGTCAATATACCAGTCATAGATCTCGCACTCCGGGTAGGTTCTGACCATCGCTCGCGTCGAATGACCGATGACAGTCTTCACCTTCGCCATGGCCGGCTGTGCGTCAAGCATTATTTTGGCGACATCCTTCACAGTGCCTTTACGGAATTTGCGGCCGTTCGGAGCATAGTAGGTACAGCCCTTGACCGAACCCATCGCCTCCGTCACGTTTGTCGCATTGGAAGCCACGACACCTGTCCGATGTCCGTCCACCGGATCAGTTGTCCAACTGATTGTCCGTTCCTGAGCACAGAGGCTGAGACTGCCCGTCAAGAACAGAGTGATTATTAACCGATTTCTCATCACGAAACATTATTTCATCTTCAACCATTTCCACAAATCCTTGAACGTGGACTTCTTGCCGAACATCAGGATCCCGACCTTGTAGATCTTGGCGGAAAGCCAGGCACAGCCTAAGAACGTCACGAGCAGCAGAGCGATCGAAACGACCAGCTGCCACATCGGAACTCCGTACGGAATCCTGGCCAGCATCACGATCGGCGAGGTGAACGGAATCATCGATCCCCAGACCACAACCCCGCTGTCCGGATTCTGGAACGCCACAAGGATGATGAAGTAGGCGATCATCAGCGGTATGGTCAGCGGCATCTGAAGCTGCTGCGAGTCCCCTTCATTCTCAACGGCGGAGCCCACGGCGGCGAACATCGAGGCGTAGAGCAAATATCCCAGGATGAAGTAGATAAGGAATGATACGATCAGTTTCACCCAAGGAATATTCACGAGCGTGCCGATGATGACACTCATATCATCAGGTTCTCCTGCGACAACCTCAGAAGAATCCGCAGCAGCTGTCAAACCAGCTGTAGCGTTCCCGAGAGCCTGCATCTGGTCGGCCGAGACACCCATAGTCTGCGCCATCATCTCTGGATTGCCGGACATTTCGGCGAACATATCCTTGCCCACAAAGGCTGTGGCGGCGGAGACGAGCACTCCTGTCAGGATGATCCAAAGGAAGAACTGCGTCAGCGCCACGAGCGCCACACCGATGATCTTTCCGAACATCAGGTCGATGGCCTTCACAGACGAGATCAGAACCTCAACGACACGGCTGGTCTTCTCCTCGATGACGCTGGACATCACCTGTCCTCCGAACATCATAATGAACATCCAGATGATGATTCCGAGGAGCATCGAGATAATCATATATATTCCTGACTCTGAAATAGTTTCATTTCCTTTGTCATCCATCGTATATTCAGTGACCTTGACATCGGCCTTCACCTCGTCCATAATCTGCGAAAGGTTGTCGATGCCGTACTGCTGCACGCGGTACTCCTCCACCGCGTCATTCGCCTTGTCTGCAAGCCCCGTGGTAAATTCAACCCCAAGCGGATCTTTTGAATATGTCTGCACGGAGACCGTCTTCTTCACCGAGTCAAGAGGCGAGACGACAACGAGCACATCCTTTCCGTACTCGCTCAAGCGTGCCTTCACTGAATCAGGATTCTCGGAGGAATAGTCCGTGAATGTAAGCCTGTCCGTGTCCTGAAGATGGCTCATCACGATGCCGGAACGGTCCACCACGGCCACATCCTGCTTCCTTTCCTTTGTTCCGGACATAATCACTCCTAAAATCACCATAGTTGCCGCGAAGAGGATTGGCACAAGGATCGTAGTCACAAGAAATGACTTTTTCTTGACGCGGGTGAGATATTCCCTCGCTATGACAGTCTTTATTATTCTGAAATTCATAACTATGCCTCCTCAGTTACAAGTTTTATGAATATATCGTTCATCCTCGGGATCAGTTCCTTGAACGAGTTGACTACGATGTCCTGCGCCAGCAGAGCCGAAAGCGCGTCATTGGAGGAGACATTCTCCC
>CAVBMN010000078.1:0-12037 GCA_963596515.1 bacterium | reverse complement strand
GGAACCCTTCCCGTTTCTGCAAATATAGTAAATTTTCTTTCAAATAGCGAATATCATCGAACCTTCTAATGATCGGCATAGCTATCCATTTCGACGGACTCAGAGGTCGAAGGGTTCGGCAACATTAAAAGGTTTAATCGTTCCTCAGGAGGGACACAAATACCTCTCCGGCAACAAAAATAGGCATAAGTGTCGCCACAGGGCTCAGAAACCAAACTATGAAGGTTACTAAAGCATTGACGAACCAAGAATGCTTGCCTTGTCGGCGGCGAGCTGGGACTGGAGGGCGTCGATGGAATCGAAGCGGCGCTCGTCACGGATCTTGTGATGGAAGGTGACCTTGAGGTCGAGACCGTAGATGTCCTCGTTGAAATCGAAGATGTTGGTCTCGATGGTGCGCTGGCCACCGGCACGGACGGTCGGACGGACACCAATGTTACACATTCCCTTGAACTTGCGGCCAAGGGTCCCGGCCTCAACCGAATAGACACCGTTACCCGGCAGCAGCTTCAACGGCTCGTAAAGCTGGATGTTCGCTGTCGGGAAACCGATCGTGCGGCCAAGACGGTTGCCGGCCACGACAACTCCCAAGAGGGAATATTCGTACCCAAGCATCGCGGCGGCGGATTCCATATTCCCGGCGGCCACAGCCTCACGGATCTTCGTGGAGCTTACCGTAACACCGGAAGGAGATGTGACACTGCCCAAGCGGACAACGTCAAGTCCTTCTCCCTTTGCGATTCTCTCGATTGATTCCGGAGTCTGCGGATCACATCCCATCCGGTTGTCGTAGCCAATCAGGACAGCCTTCGCACCGAAACGGGCGATGAGAACGTCACGGAAATATTCCTGAGTGGTAAGCCTACTGAACTCTTTGGTGAAAGGCAGCACCTCCACGTGGTCCACTCCAAGTCCCTTCAGCAAGGCCTTCTTCTCGTCCAGCGAGGTGAGAAGCCTTAGGTTGCGGGCATCGTCCTGAAGCACGTTGCGCGGATGAGGCCAGAAAGTGACGACCATACTCTGGTCGCCCCTCTCCCTGGCCGCGTTCACAAGCCGCTCAATCACAAAACGGTGTCCGATGTGGACACCGTCAAAGAATCCGGTCGCTATAACCATTTCACTAATTCAAAGTCTTGTCTGTGAGGCAACAACGGGTTCTTGGCAAACATCCTTATCGCCACCTGGTACATACCCGTCCTATCCGGAAGGATGGATGCGCGGTACTTGGCGACACCGTCATTGAACTCAACCACATCGTAGTCACACTTTTCCTGAATATGCAGCTGATGCGTCACGTCTGTCGTCGCGAACAGCATCTCCACTCCGATGTCCTCAGGAGAAAGGTCTCCAAGGTTCAGCACGACCTCTGATGTCAGCGAGTTGGATTCGGAGAGGCTGTAGGACGGATCCGGCTGGGTCTGCGAGATCACCTCGACATTCTTCCAGGCACGGCGCATCTTCTTCTTCCAGGCTGAGATCTCACGAGCCAGTTTGTAGTCGTCTGCCACCATCTTGTCGGCACGTTCGGACTGAGGATCGTAGTACTGGTTGCAGTAGTCAGTCAACATCCTGTTGGTTGTGAAGTTGTTGGCAACCTGAGCCACAGTGTTCTTGATGTAGCCGACCCAGGTCGGGGACAGTCCGAGAGTCTTGTCCACATCGTAGTAGGCAGGAGCGATCTCGTTCTCGATCGTCGTGTAGATCGTGGCCGCGTCAAGCTCGTTCTGGTAGTTCTGGTCATCGTAGGTGCGCTCCAGCGGAAGAGCCCAGCCGGCACCCGGCTTGTAACCCTCGACCCACCAGCCGTCAAGCACGGAGAAGTGCATCACACCGTTCATCGAAGCCTTCTCGCCGGAAGTGCCGGATGCCTCCAGAGGCCTTGTAGGGTTGTTCATCCACACATCGACACCCTGCACAAGCCTCTTGGCGAGAGAGATGTCGTAGCCAGGAATGAACACGATCTTTCCGATGAAGCGATCCTGCTTGGAGATCTCGATGATCCTCTTGATGAGATCCTGACCGGCCTTGTCGGCAGGATGGGCCTTGCCGGCGAACAGGAACTGAACAGGATGCTCCGGATCATTGACAATGGCATCGAGTCTGTCAAGGTCGGTGAACAGAAGGGTTCCTCTCTTGTAAGTCGCGAAACGACGGGCGAAACCGATTGTCAGCACATCGTCACGAAGGTTCTCCTTGATCGCCACAATCTGGCTCGGAGAGTAATGGTTGCACTGCGTAGGGTCGGAAATACGCTCCTTCACGATGTCGATCAGCCTCTTCTTGAGAGTTTTTCGGGTCTCCCAGATCTCAGAGTCAGCGACCTTGTAGATGCCCTCGAAGCAAGACTTGTCGTAATGGTGAGTGGCGAACTCCGGACCGAACACACGGGCGTGGATCTTCTTCCACTCAGCGGCGGCCCAAGTCGGATAGTGCACACCGTTGGTGACATAGCTGATGAACAGTTCCTCAGGTAGATAGCCAGGGTAAATGCTGCTGAATATCTCCTTGCTGACATCTCCGTGGAGCATCGACACACCGTTCACGTTCTGCGAAAGGTTCGCGGCAAGGAAACTCATCGAGAACTTCTCGTTCACATCGTTGCCGTTCACCTTACCGAGAGCCATCATTGTCTCCCAGTCAACCTTCAGACGCTGAGGATAGTGGCCGATATATTTCCGGAGCAGTCCCTCATCGAACGCATCGTGGCCGGCCGGCACAGGAGTGTGGGTGGTGAAGAGCGAAGATGCCCTTACGACTTCAACGGCCTCACCAAAGTCAAGATTGTCATTCTGAATATATTCACGAAGCCTCTCCAGTCCGGTGAACGCGGCGTGTCCCTCGTTGCAATGGTAGATCTGCGGATTGATTCCGAGATTCCTGAGGGCCCTGATGCCGCCGACTCCGAGCAGGAGTTCCTGCTTCAGACGGTTCTCCCAGTCGCCGCCGTAAAGGTGATAGGTGACCTGACGATCCTCCGGAGAGTTCGCCTCATAATCAGTGTCAAGCAGATAGAGATCGGTACGTCCCACAGCCACCTTCCAAAGACGGGCTGTGATCGTGCGTCCAGGGAAGGCCACGCTCGTGGTCATCCAATTGCCATCGGCATCCATAACCGGCTCGGCCGGAATCTTAGTGAAGTCTTGAGCGTCGTAACGTGCGACCTGCTCACCCTGACCTGTGATGATCTGGGTGAAGTAGCCGTAACGGTAAAGCAATCCGACAGCCACAAGGTTGACATTCATATCGCTGGTCTCCTTCAGATAGTCTCCGGCCAGAAGTCCGAGACCTCCGGAATAGATCTTCAGCGATGTGTCAAGACCATATTCCATACAGAAATATGCGATGGAAGGATTCTTGCGCTCGGCCTTGAGGGCCATATATGCGTTGAACTCGTCCATCACGGACTTGAGCTCGCCGAGGAACGCCTCATCCTTCGCCAAAGCCTTGAACCTCTTGAGGCTCACCGCGTCAAGCAGAGCCATAGGGTTGTGGCAGGTGTTGTGCCAGATCACCGGGTCGATTGATTTGAACAGGGATTTGGCGGACTCGTTCCAGCACCACCAAAGGTTCTTGGAAAGTGTCTCAAGCCCGGAAAGGGCGGTTGGAAGGTGGCGGGTCACCATCACACTCTTCCAAGTAGGGTCATTTATTTCTATCTTATTGTATGCCATTGATTTGTCTTCATTAAGTTCATCCGGAAAAGCACCTTTGGCCTCAATCACTTTCTCTATGGCCTTTGAATATGCTTCCTTGTAATACTGAATCTGGTTTTCCCACAGGGCTATCGTGGAGACATCCTTGGCCGAAGCCATATAGGCCTTGCGGCCCTCGTCATCCAGAGCGGCGATCTCCTTGATCCTCGCCACGACTCCGTCCACGACCTCGAAATAGTTCGAGTCGTTCCTGTCCAGAACCGTGATGCCAGGATGTTCCTTGCCGTAGTGCGACCTTACCCAAAGGCCGAATCCGGCCAGGCTGGTGGTAAGGGAAGGAATGCTGAACGCAAGGCTCTCCAGAGGAGTGTAGCCCCAAGGCTCATAATATGACGGGAACAAGGTCAGGTCAAGCCCTACGAGCAGATCGTAGTACTTCATATTGAACACACCGTCGGTTCCGTTAAGGTACGACGGAATGAAATAGACCTTAACGCGGCTGCCCTTGGCGTTGGTGAAGCCCAACTCCTTGAAGCGGCGGGTGACAACGTCATATTCATTGTCCATCAGATAATGAGAGACCTGAGTCATGTAGTCTGATGCGTTGCCGGCGAGTTTGGCGACCAGATCCTTGTCGGCTCCGTTGTGACCGGAAGGAATCATTATGAACGCCTGAATATCACGTCCTTGCGCCTCGGTGTCCTGTAGTTTCTTCAGAGCGTCGATGAAGACATCGATCCCTTTGTTGCGATATTCATAACGCCCGCCGATGCCTATGAGGATCGCATCCTTGGACACTTCCTCGCCGGACATCGCCGTGGCGACCTCGATGAGTCTGGCACGCGCGGCGTGACGCTTCTCGTCATATTCCTCATCCGTTGCCGGAGTGAAGCTGTTCTCGAAGCCGTTCGGGGTCACGACATCCACCTTGCGCTGGAGGAACTGCTCGCACTCCTTCGCGGTGATCTCACTGACGGTTGTGAATATGTCTGCGTTCTGCGCCGACTTCTTCTCAAGCGAGTGACGGGCTATCACGTTGAACTGCCGTGCCTTCTGGTCTCCGTCGTAGAGATTCATCGAATCGTACAGAGGCAGGTTGTTGCCGGCGATGCAGCGTCCCACAACAGTGGCGTGGGTCGTGAACACGGTCGCGACCGGAAGCTGCTTGTATTTAAGGTAAAGGAGTCCGGCTCCGGTCTGCCACTCGTGGAACTGCGCCACGATCTTGTCGGAAACGCTAAGGTTGAAGCTTCGGAAACTCTCTATCACCTTTCCGGCGGCGTAGCCGAACAGGAAGTTCTCCTTATAGTCCCAGTTTCCGGTCAGGGAATCAACCTGGAAACGCTCCCAGTACTTGGACAGAATGTAGTCCTGGCTGGTAAGGAACTGCTTGAAATCCACCAGTATGGCGATCGGATTTCCGGGCACGTTCCATTTGCCTATCCGCACACGGATTCCCTCCGAGGCGGCGTGAGCTTTCCACAGACTGTAAAGATGCGGATCCTCGATGAAATCCGGGTTGCTTTCAGTGTCCATCCAGACATCAGGGCCGATCAGGATGTGGTGCTTGTGAAGCTGTTGCTTCAGGTAAAGCGACTTGGTGGCGATCACAGTGTAGATGCCGCCGACCTTGTTGCACACCTCCCAACTGACCTCAAACAAATAGTCTGGATTTGTCAGTTCGTTTGTCATTTATTATTTTTTTACTTGTTTGGTTGTCTTTGTTTTTGTCGCTTTTTTCTTCGCGGAGGCGGTCACTTCGACAGGCTCAGTGACCAAGGTAGGCTCAGTGACCTGCTTGGCCGCTTTTCTGGGAACAGAGACCTTTGATGAAGATTTTTTAACCACGCTCTTTCTGACAGTGGTCTTCTTCACATCGGTCGCTGAGCTCGTCGAAGCGCTGCTTTCCACCTTCTTTCCCGAAGTGGTCATAGCGTCGTCAATCCTGATGATGAAGTCGCTCAGCACGTTCATATAGTTGATGAACGCCTCATACGGAGTGTTGTAAGGATTGAAATAACTGTGAACCTCCCCGTCAGAGAAGAACTTGGTACTCATATAATAAAGGTGGTCACTCTCCTGAAGATGTCCGAAATCCTCCCAAAGGACCGGATCGTTCAGGATGGCCAACTTCTCCGCCTGCTCATAGAGCTTGTTGTAAGCGTCCTGCTGCAACTCATTGCCCAGCCAGGCCGTCACATCCCTCTCCTCATCGGCCCAGGAAATCGGATCCTGAACTTCGATCTCGGCGATAGGCTTGAGCTTCCTCGCGGCCTGAGTCGGAGTTACAAACTCGAACGAGCCGTCATTCAGCAGAATCTCAGGAAGATACCTCATAAAGTCGAATATTCCCGAAGCCTCCTTCTGGTGCTCACCGAAAGTCTCGTAATCCATAAACAGGTTCACGATGTCACCGTCAGCGGCCTTGAGCCAAGAAAGGTACTTCTCGCCCGTCAGCGGCCAATCCTTCCATCCCTTGTCGGAGAAGCGGAAAGCGATGTCGTCGCTCAACGAATAGTTGCGCAACAGCAGCTTCAAGTGCTTCTGCTGGCTGTCAGTGTAGATGTAGTCCGGACTCTTCCATCCAAGAATATGACGGGCACCCTCTGCGAGCATCACCTTGAAACCGAGGTCATACACATCCTTGCCGATCGAGTCTGAATATATCAGCTCGGTGTTCCTGAAAGCCTTAGGCTTCACTCCGAAATACCTCTCGATGGCGGCGGAGTGCTTCTCCACCTGATGCTTGAACTCGCCGAAATTGGCAAGCGAGGCGAGGGAATGGTAATATGTCTCTCCGAGGAACTCCACACAGCCTGTCTTTGCCAGCTCACGGAAACTGTCCAGCACATCCGGAGCGTACCTCTCAAACTGCTCCAACGCGGAACCGGTGATCGAGAACGTCACCTTGAAGTTTCCTCCGTGCTGTCTGATGAGGTCCAGCAGGAGATTGTTCATCGGAATATAGCATCGCTGGGCTATCCTGCGGAGAATGGTCCTGTCAGCGAAATCATCATAGTAATGGGAATCCTTGCCGATGTCGAAGAATCGGTATTGTCTCAGTCTGGTAGGCTGATGAACTTGGAAATACAGGCAAATGCTCTTTTTCATAATATTCCCTATTATTAATTATTCAAACAATCGTTAAAAATCTTTGCCAAATCCGCGGCAACTTACTTTTGCCGCTCACTAACCACTGATTCGTAAATATTCTTAAGTTTCGCCGTAGCGATGTTCCATTTCAGGCGGTTGACCTCCTCGTAGCCCTCCCTGGCGGCAAAATCGGCAAGCGCAGGGTATTTGAGAAGCGCATAGATGTCGTCAGCCATCGCGTCAACATCCCAGAAATCCACCTTGAAGGCATATTTCAGAACCTCGGCGGCTCCGGACTGGTTGGAGATGATGGCCGGCACATTGGAGCGCATAGCCTCAAGCGGAGATATTCCAAAAGGTTCTGAGACAGAAGGCATTATATAGACATCCGACATCGCGAACATCTTCTGCACCTCCGCCCCGCGAAGGAATCCGGTGAAATGGAAACGGTCGGATATTCCCAACTTGGCGACGTGACGGATGCAGCGGTTCATCATATCCCCGCTACCGGCCATCACGAAACGCACACCCTTGGTCCTCTTGAGAACCTTGGCCGCGGCCTCGATGAAATATTCAGGTCCCTTCTGGAAGGTGATTCTGCCGAGGAAAGTGACGACCTTGTCGCGCACTCCCCTGTCGACCTTGATGTTCTCGCGGCCGCTGAAGTCCACAGCGTTGTGGACAGTCACAACCTTCTCTGGGTCTATACCATATTTATTGATGACTATATTTCTTGTAAGGTCACTGACGGCAATCACCTTGTCGGCGGCCATCATTCCCCTCTTCTCGATGTCATAGACACGACTGTCGATCTGATCCTCGGTGCCGCGGTCGAACGAAGTGGCGTGCACGTGGACAACCAACGGTTTGCCGGTCAGTTCCTTGGCGGCGATTCCGGCCAGATAGGTCAGCCAGTCGTGGGCGTGGATGATGTCGAACTCATCCTTGTGCTCCATCGCGATCGTGCCGCCGACCATCGCATAGTGCGCGACCTCCTCCATCAGGTTTGAGCCGTAACGGCCGGAGAAACGAAACTTCGTGCCGATGCACTTGGTCAGATTCTCGCTCTGGAGCCTGCGCTCGGACTCGACCATCTCGTGAAACTCCTCTGGATCAACATACGGAATCATATTCGAGCCGATGCGCACGAACTTCACCTTGTCCAGGAACTCATCGACGGTGGAGCCGAACGACTCGACCGGAACATCACTGGCGTTGATGATCTTAGCCGCACTCTGGTCTTCGTCTCCGGAAGCGGACGGCATCACGAACAGCGTCTGCACACCATTATAAGCCAATCCCTTGACAATTCCGTAGCAGGCAGTACCGAGTCCACCAGCGATATGAGGAGGGAACTCCCATCCAAACATCAAAACTCTCATATTCCTACTCCTCCTTGTATTTGTTCTTCAGGTACTCAACCTCCAGCAGGGCCGCTGTGCTCAATGCCGACGAGATCGCTCCGTGAGGCTCGTGAGGCGGGTCTCCGTCATAGATTTCGGAGAACGCTCCGACCCCGTGCTTGTTCAAGTCCTCATAGAAGCCGTTGACAAGCCACTGGGCCTTGTTCAGGAAAGCAGCCCCCTTCATCTTGAAGCAGACCTCGCAGTAAGGGCCAAGGAGGGAGGTAAGGCAGCAGCCGTTGTAATAGGCCAGATCCCTGTCGGTCTGAGAGCCCTCATAGACTCCCTTATATTCAGCGTGACGAGGGGAAAGCGTGCGGATTCCCCTTCTTGTGACAAGCTCGTTGTCAATCACCTGCAACACCCTCTGCGCAATCTCTGGTTCTACAGGAATATCCTCACCTTCAAGGGCGTAAAGCATATTCGGGCGGACCTCAAGGTGTTGTCCTGCGTTGTCCACATAGTCGGCGAGATAGCCGGCGCGGGCGTTCCAGAATGTGCTCTGGAAATTCGCGCGGATCAGATCCAGAATGTGCGACCATTCATTGATGAAAGCGCTGTCCGACGGCGAATATTTCCGCTCCATCGTCACAGCGAACAGAACGGAACGGAACCACATAGCGTTCGTCTCAACCTGATAGCCAGCTCTTTCGGTCACAGGATTGCCATTCACGTAGGTGTTCATCCAAGAGAGAGCCCAATGGTCAAGCTGCGCCCAGAGAAGTCCGTTCGGCTGCATGGCCACCTCGACCCTGCGTCCCGGCAGATAACTTTCCAGAATACCTTTGAGGGTCGGGCCATATTTCTTCCATACAGCCTTCGGATCGGCACCGAACTCAATGTAACGCTCAAGGGTGTCCGCCAGCCTCAACGGAGCCTCCACCTGTGTCGTCTTATGGAAAAGACGCTCCTGATTGTCGGAGATCAAGTTGTCAAGAATCTCCTCGAACTCGGTTCTGTCACCGTTGGCGTAAAGGGTAAGCCCCGGAAGAGCCTCCAGAGTCTCCCTCAACAAACCAGTGTAAAGCCAAGAGAATCCGGCTGTTATCATCTTGTGTCCTCCACGGTCCTGTTTCAGGAGATCGGCACAGTGCACAAGCTGCTCGTGGCTCGTGGTGATCTTCGCGGCCTTGGCCACAAACGAGTCAAATTTCCTTTTAAGACCCGAAGGATTAGCCAGATCCACCGAGGCGGAGAACACAATGGTGTCGCCCGGCTTCATCTCGTTCTCGAAATGTCCCGGAACGTAAAGGTCTTCCTTGCAGGCGAATCCACGGCGATATTCATCGGAATAGGTCACGCCCTTGTACCAACAAGGGGATGTCACAAAGGAGACATCCTTCGTGTTGAACTGCATATTCAGATCAGGGAAGCCCTCGTAAAGGTTGAAAGCCACTCCGTTAGGAATCTCCCAACCCTCTGTCCTTGCATTAGGGTTCTCATCAGTCAGAGCGTGGATGTCACGGAACGCCAGAAATGGCGTAAGCAACAGCTTCACTTTCGCCGGAGCCTTGACCAGTTCGAAACGGATCATCACCTGATCGGAATCCGGGACAAGGAGAATGCTTTTCGCAAAGACGATCTCCCCGACCTTATAGGTAATTTTAGGCACAGGATCTGCCTCGAAATCAATGATGTACTTGTGGCCGCGCGGTTCATAGACGCTGCCGTAGCAATGGATGCCCAGATTGAACTGCTTCCCGTTAAGGATGAGGCTTTCGTCCAGAGAGGACAGAAGAAGGTGCTTCTTGCCTCCGAAAGCGTCAACCGGCACCGCCAGCAGACCGTGATAGCGCCTTGTGTTGCAAGTCACTATGGAAGTGTTGCAGTAGGCTCCCGTCTTGTTGGCACAGATGATCTCCCTCTTCAATGAATATGAGAGGTTGACCAACTCAGACTTGTTGAACTTCAAAAAAGCCATATCGGTTAAAATTTATTTTCCGTCATTCCTTTCAATCAACACAAGAGCGCAGCGACTCGGAAGGTAGAGGCTCAGACAGCCGTCAACCGTCAGATGCTCCCCGTCATTTTCGAGCCTTGCGAACCCATCAAACTCCCTGGCGTCAGAATCGAGAACCTTGACATAACGCCCGGACGGGGCCGGGAAAGCATAGTCGGCAAACGACTCCACAGGATTGAAATTCAGTGCAAAGATAAGGCTTTTTCGCCTGAAAATCAAGATTTTCTTTTCTTCGTCCGCCCTCAAAAGCTCCGGCCTTGCCGCAAGTGCGCCGTATCGTTTTACAAGATGGACCATCGCCTTGTCAAAGTTTTCAAGGCAGTGATATCTAAGCAGACCATTGTCCGCCAAGGACCACATACGGCGGGCGTGCTCGTAGCTCCAACCATTCCCTTCACGAGGAAAGTCTATCCATTCGGGATGGCCGAATTCATTGCCCATAAAATTGAGATAGCCGTCCCCGGCGGTGCCGAGTGTCACAAGACGGATCAGCTTATGCAGGGCTATCCCCCGGTCCACTATCGGATTCTTCGACTCCATATTCATAGAGAAATACATCTCTTTGTCGAGAAGTCTGAATATCAATGTTTTGTCACCGACAAGCGCCTGATCGTGGCATTCCGCATAGCTGATGGTCTTTTCGTCAGCGCGCTTATTGGTCAGCTCATACCAGATCTCGCCCGGACTCCACTCCTCATCCTTCCTCTCCTTTATCCATTTGATCCAGTGGTCGGCCACGCCCATCGCCATCCTGAAGCCGAAACCGACTCCACCGGTTTTGAACGGAGCCGCCAGGCCAGCCATTCCGCTCACATCCTCGGCGATCGTGATGGCCGCCGGCTTGATCTGACGGATCAGCAGATTGGCCAGGCCAAGGTAGGTCACGGCGTTCTCATCTACCCCGGCATCGAAGTACGGTTCATAGCCATTAAAATCCTTTCCGAGCCCGTGATCCCAATACATCATACTCGTCACGCCGTCGAAACGGAAGCCGTCGAGATGATATTCCTCAAGCCAATACTTGCAGTTGCTCAGGAGAAAACGCACAACCTCGTCCTTCCCGTAGTCGAAGCAGCGGGAACCCCAGGCCGGATGGTGCCCCTGCGGACCTTTGTAGAAATAGAGGTCATCACGGCCGTCGAACAGGCCAAGTCCCTCATTCTCATTGCTGCAACTATGTGAATGTACGATGTCCATCACCACGGCGATTCCCATTCCGTGAGCGGCGTCCACAAGTTCCTTGAACTCCTCCGGCGTGCCGAAACGCGAGCTCAGGGCGAAGAAATTCGACACCTGATAGCCGAACGAGCCGTAATACGGATGCTCCTGAAGAGCCATTATCTGGATCGTGTCGTACCCCAGCCGCTTCACCCTCGGCAGCACATTCTCCCGGAACTCACTGAAAGTGGAGACTTTGCGCTCCTCAGAACTCATCCCGATGTGGCACTCGTAGATGAGCGGATACGGCCTGCGCAGCACCCTGTCGTTCTTCCACGAATATGCCTGCGCAGGATCCCAGACCTGCGCGCAGAACACCTTCGTCTCGTCATCCTGCACCAGTCTCGTGCAGTAGGCCGGAATCCTCTCGCCGCCTCCTCCGGGCCACTCTATGAACAGTTTGTACAACTCTCCGTGGCTGAGGAACATCGAGTCAAGCCGAAGTTTCCAGTTGCCGTTCCCGGCCGGTTTGAACTCGTAGGCGGACGTGCGCCTCCAGTTGTTGAACTCTCCAATGAGATAGATCCTGCTGGCGTTCGGAGCCCATTCCCGGATCACCCAAGAGCCATCCTCACACTTGTGCAGCCCGTAGTAGAGATGATTATTGACACTGGAGGCAAGTCCCTCCACACCGTGTCCCGTTATCTTGGACGCGGCATCCAGAATCCTCTTGTGCCGTGCCTTGATCGCCTCCTCAAACGGCTTCAGGT
>CAVBMN010000077.1:4489-12094 GCA_963596515.1 bacterium | reverse complement strand
GTGATCGGCGGTCTCATCCGTGGCAGCGAATCCTACATCGCCATCGGCTCCACCCGCATCGAGCCTTACGACCGCGTCGTGGTCTTCGCCCTCCCGCACACCGTCAAGGACATCGACCGGCTGTTCAGGTAGTTACAGGAATTTCTTTTGAAACATTTTCTGATCTTACGACAGTAGCGTTTTCTCGTAAAAATGTTCCCGTTGTATACGTTTTCACCTTCGAAAAGAGCACTATCACAGGATTATGCTCCTGTAGTTGCGCTCATTGATCATAATCATTACGTAAATCGAAAGACCGATGACAAGCTCACTTTCGTCCCACTCTACCCCGCTCCCTACACAGTTTTAACATCCGATCCGGCAGAAAACCATAACTCTCTGAATATCATATAGTGGAACACCACTTATTGACTCTGTAAAAGTTACGAAAAGCCGCCAGTCAATTTTGGAGGGCAGCATTTACGAACATATTCATTAACAATCAATTACATTTACACTAATTTCGTTTCCTTGTCGCCGCTTATGGTCACTTCGACAGGCTCAGTGACCGGACGGCAAAATCAGACGGAGAGCTCAAGCCAGCGGGTTTCCTTGGTATCGAGTTCAGAGGAGACTTCGGCGAAACGAGTGGTTACTTTCTGGAGTTCGGCAGGGTCGGTCAGGCCGCCGTTCATCTTGGACTCAAGGTCGGATTTCTCGGCGGTGAGGGATTCGATGTCTTTTTCAAGTTGCTCAAGTTCACGCTGTTCCTTGTAGCTCAATTTGCGCGGAGCATCGGGACGGGATGCCTTGGCAGAGGCCTGTCCGGAAACAGAAACGGAGGCAGAAAGCGAGGCGGAAGAAGAAGCCTTGGACGCCCGTTCCTCCTCACGGGCCTTGCTACGTTTCTCGGCCTCGTAGTCCTTGATGAACTCACGGTACTGGCTGTAGCTGCCGATGAAATCCTTGACCTCGCCGTTACCGCAGAACACGAACAGATGATCGACCAAGCGATCGAGGAAATGACGGTCGTGGGAAACCAGAATCAACGTGCCTTTGAACTCTTTCAGATACTCTTCAAGAATATTAATGGTCACGATGTCCAGATCGTTCGTCGGCTCGTCCATTATCAGCAGGTTCGGCTGCTTCATCAGGATGGTCAGCAAATACAGGCGGCGTTTCTCCCCACCGGAAAGTTTGCTGATGCGGTTGTTCAGCATATCGTGCGGGAAAAGGAACTGGCTCAGAAGATGAGTGTCGTTCACGGTTTCAAGAACGGTCTGGTTCTCATCGAATTGCATTCCACTCTGGCGGTAGTAGCCTATCTTGAGGGACTCTCCCCTCTCGATCACACCGGTGGTTTGGCAAGGCGGCTCAACAACCGTGATTCGACTATGCTCACCAACCGTGGTTCGACCAGATTCACCAACCGATATGACGGAATCGGACGGATCCATATTCCCGATCAGAAGATTGATGAAAGTGGTCTTGCCGACACCGTTCTTTCCCACGATGCCGACCTTCTCGTAACGCTGGAAATTGTAGGTGAAATGACTAAGGTAGCAGTCTCCACCATAATAGAAACTGACATCCTTGCAGTTGATGATCTTGGTTCCCAGCCTTGAGGCCGGTCCCATCTCGGCAAGGCTGACATTATTGGTTCTGTAAACCTGTTCCGCCCTGTCTTTGAGTTCATAGAAGGCGTTCTTGCGGTATTTCGCCTTGCCGGTCCTGGCGCACGGGCTGGCGTGCATCCATTCCAGCTCACGGCGCAGAAGATTCTTGATCTTGTCAGTTTCCGCATTATAATTCTCAATGCGCTCCTGCCTCTTCTCCAGATAGTTCTGATAGTTACCTTTATAAATATACACGGCTCCGTGGTCCATCTCCATCACGGTGTTCGCCACGGAATCCAAGAAATAGCGGTCGTGGGTCACCATCAGAAGAGTGCAGCGGGCGTGTGACAGATAGTTCTCCAGAAACTCGATGCCATCGATGTCCAGATGGTTCGTAGGCTCATCCATCACAAAGAAGTCCGCCTCGCTGGCGAGCATCACGATGATGGCGGCACGCTTGACCTCACCGCCGGATAGCACCTTCATCTTACGGTCATATTCAGACATTCCGAAGGAGGTCAGGAGGCGGCGGACACGCTGCTCGTATTCAGCAAGATGCTCCGGATCAAGGTTCTTCGTCCACGGCTCGCTATCGCGCATTATCTGATCCCACACGGTGGATTCGGGGTCATATTCATACTCCTGTTCCAGGAATGCGATGCGGATGTCCTTCAGGAATATGATCTTGCCGCCCGAGTCGGAGCTGTCCTTGCCGGCGAGGATGCGCAGGAGGCTGGTCTTGCCGGTGCCGTTCGGGGCGATGAGGGCTATCTTGTCGCCCTCGTTGATGTTGAAGCCGATGTGCTCGAACAGGACCTTCGGCCCGTAGGACTTGGAGATGTTCTCTATCTGGAGGTAACTTGGCATATTCAGTAACCGTTAAAAATCGTTGCCAAACGCGCGGCAACTTGTTTCTTGCCGCTTACTTAAAAATATTCAGACAACAAAAATAACCATTTGTTGCGGAAAAGTCTTAATTTTGCGGTGAATTATGGCTTTCTGGAAAAACAAGACACTGTCTGACAAGGAACTTGCAGAAGGTATCTCCAAGGGGGACGAGGCCTGCTTCGAGGCTTTGTTCAAGCGGTACTATGTTATTGTCAGGAAGTTTATTTCCAGATTCATTGAAGATGATTTTCAGGTTGCGGAGGATCTGGCTCAGGAGATATTCATCAGGCTTTGGAACAGGCGTTACAGCATCGACTCCTCAAAATCGATCAAAAACTGGCTGATTGTGTCAGCCAGGAACTCGGCCCTCAACTGGCTGAAATCCCAGACCAGAAAACCGGAAGCGGCAATGCCTGATATAGACGAGGATAACGCCATCTCTCAGGAACAGAACCTTGAAAGCATCTACATCCAACAACTCGGGGCTGAACTCGACAGGGCGATCGACGCGCTGCCGGACAAACGCAGGACTGTGTTCAGGATGAGCAGGTTCGATCATCTTCCAAACGATGAGATCGCCTCAAGGCTTGGACTGTCGGTGAGAACAGTTGAAAAGCACATCGAACTGGCTCTGAGGAATCTGAGGAAAGAGAATCTTTCCTGAAAGCGAAAGTCCGGAATCGACGGAAATGGCGGAAGACTCCGGACTTATCAAAAAAATGCAAAAAAATTCACGTCGCGGTTACGTAGTCGGGACTGAAGAGTTGTACTAATAGTGTACGCTTGGACATTCAAGCGGCAAAACCACTGACACAAAATGAAGAAATTTTTGATTATCACAGCATTGGCATTATCTTTCTTCTCTGCCTCGGCACAGGAGATCAGCCAGGAATGCAAGGACCGGGCGAAAGCCTTGGTTGGCAAAATGACACTTCAGGAGAAAATCGACTACATCTCCGGCTACAAGGATGGATTCCACCTCCGTCCGATCGAACGGCTCGGCATCCCAGAGATCAGGCTTGCCGACGGTCCCCAGGGCGTGAGGAACGACACGAAGAGCACCCTGTTCGCCAGCGGAGTGGCTGCGGCGGCATCGTGGGACGAGGAACTTGCCTACAGGATGGGCGTGGCGCTCGGACAGGACTCAAGGGCGAGAGGCGTGCACGTCCTGCTCGGCCCGGGAGTCAACATCTGCAGAAGCCCGCTCTGCGGAAGGAATTTTGAATATATGGGCGAAGATCCTTTCCTTGCCTCAAGAACAGCCGTAAACTACATCAAAGGCGTTCAGTCGCAAGGTGTTATGGCAACCGTGAAGCACTTCGCGCTCAACAATCAGGAATATGACCGCCATCACACCAGTTCTGATGCTGACGAGAGGACGATGAACGAGATCTATTTCCCGACGTTCAGGGCGGCGGTGACCGAGGCGAAGGTCGGCTCGGTGATGACAAGCTACAATCTTGTGAACAATGTCCACTCAGCGGAGAATCAGTTCCTTATCAAAGAGAACCTCAGAAACAAATGGGGATTCGAGGGACTGGTGATGTCCGACTGGACTTCGACATATTCAACGCTCGGCACAGTGAAAGGCGGTCTGGATCTGGAGATGCCGAGGGCGTTCCTGTTCAAGTACGAGTTCATCAAGCCGATGATCGACAGCGGCGTGATCAAGGAATCAGAGATCGATGAGAAGGTTCAGCATATTCTCCAGACTTTCATCGCGTTCGGATTCTTGGACAGGCCACAGTTGGATTCATCGATCTCGGAGGACAACAAGTTCTCACGTGAGACAGCCTACCAGATGGCGTGCGAGTCAGCTGTCCTGCTCAAGAATGACGGAATCCTTCCACTCAAGGCCGGCAAACGGAACAAGATCGTGATCCTTGGCCCGAACGCGGACAGGATCCCTTGTGGTGGAGGAAGCGGAAAGGTTGATCCTCTATATTCAATATCCTTGTACGAGGGATTGTCCTCACTTGGAAAGAAATGGCCGGTCTCCTTGCTGAAACCGTCCGAAGGACTGGATTACAACACTCCGGAGAATGTCAAGGCTATCAAGGAGGCATCGACCGTCATCGTGTCCGCAGGATTCGACACCAAGACCGAAAAGGAGAACCACGACAGGACATTCACCCTTCCGGAAGGGCAGGATGAGATGATCAGGTTCGCGGCCTCGCTGAACCCTAACGTGATCGTGGTAGTCTATGCCGGCGGCGGATTCGATATGTCACAGTGGAAGGACAGCGTCAAGGGAATCGTCCTCGGATGGTACCCTGGTCAGGAAGGCGGACTCGCCCTCGCAAGGATGATGGCCGGAGAGTTCTCGCCGTCAGGCCGTCTGCCGATTACCATCGACGCCAACCTCGCCGACAACCCTACGGCGAACAGCTACTACCCGAAGGAGAAGGCCGAGACCAAACGCGGTTTCACCAACAAATATGTCACCTACACGGAGGGAGTCTTTGTCGGCTACCGTGGCTACGAGCGCTCCGGCAAGAAGCCGCTCTACCCGTTCGGCTACGGACTGACCTACGGCGATTTTGAATATTCAGACATCGCTCTCACTCCTGCCGGTGACGGGGTTGACGTGACTTTCACGCTGACGAACAAGGGCAAGATGAAAGCCGCCGAGGTCGCCCAAGTCTATGTTGGCGAGGTCAATCCAAGCGTGCCTCGTCCAACGAAGGAACTCAAGGGATTCTCAAAAGTCACTCTCGGAAAGGGTGAGAGCAAGGAGGTCAGAATCCACCTCGGCAAGGAGGCGTTCTCGTTCTACGACATCGACATCCACGACTTCAAGGCCAACAGCGGCAAATTCAACATCTATGTAGGATCATCCTGCGAGGACATCAAACTCACGGCTGAAACCACGAGGTAAAGGATGAGGAAGTTTTCTGAATATTCAGAATCAGGTCTTGAGGAGATTTTCGACTCTATCGGGCGCGAGAATGATGCAAGGGAGGCTGAAAGGGCATATTCAAAGGTAGCGGACAAACTTGGTTTCAGGAAGCGTTCCGGCGGAAAGGTCTTCCGTATGGTGGCTCTGACCATTGGAGCCGCTGCCTGCGCAGCCGGACTGTTCTTCGGAGGAACCAGATTCGAGGCATCTTCCGGAAAGGATATCCTCTGGAACGAGATCACCGTCCCCGACGGAGAGAACCGCACGCTGACACTCGCAGACGGTACCCGTCTCCTGCTCAAGCCAAGCAGCCGTGTCACCTATCCGTCAGAGTTCTACGGGAAGAACAGACAGGTGTTTCTGGACGGTGAGGTCTTCGCCGAAGTCTCCAAGGACAAGCATAAGCCATTCCTGATCACTTCCGGCGATGTCTCCGTCAAGGTGCTCGGAACCAAGTTCGACTTCCGTTCCTACAGTTCTTCCGAAAGTTCGGAGGTGGCCCTTGAGGAAGGCTCGGTGGAGATGATCGTGAAGTCGGGGGAAACCGCGATGACATATTCAATGAAACCTGGTGACGTGCTTCAGTACGACGGACGCTCGGGAGATGTCACCAGAAGGAGGTTCTCCCCTCAGACAATCGGACAGATGAACGTCGCCGGCTCGCTTCATTTCGTGGACCAAAGGCTGGACGACATCGTGGCGGATCTGGAAAGGATCTTCGACAGGAAGATCGTCGTGGCTGACGAAGGACTGGCGGCGAGACGCTTCGACGCCTGGTTCTCCAACGGAGAGGATCTTGAGAGGATTCTGACATCCATCAACGCCGACGACAGAATGAGAATCGTGACTACAAACGGTGTGATCTACATTTTTTCAAAATAACCAACACACTCATTTACAACCATTTTAATTAACAATGATGAGAGATTACGGATCCCGTCATTCAGGACGTTTGTTCCTGGTGACAATTCTTTCGGTGTTCCTATGCTCCGGCGCTTTCGCGCAGAACATAACACTGAATCTGAAGAACGTCTCTGTCAGGGAGGCAATCGCCCGACTGCACAGTGAAGGTAATTATTCCATTGTTGTCAACGCTGGAGATATCGACATGGACAGAACCGTCTCGGTCAATGTGAAAGACGGTTCGATCAAGGATGTCCTCGGTCAGATCTTCGCGGGAGACAATATCAGGTTCATCATCAAAGACAACCACATCACGGTTGTCAGGGATGAGTCGCAACAAAACAAAACAAAACAAAACAACCTGCCGGCCGGCAAGAATGTACTGAAGGGCAAGGTTCTCAACAGGCAGGGCGAGCCGTTGATCGGAGCGTCCGTGCGTGTGTCCGGCACTTCGGAAGTCGGAATCGCCGACGTGGACGGCAACTACTCCGTCTCCGGATTCAGTTATCCGGCGGAAGTGGAGGTTAACTACCTCGGCTACGAAGACCTCAAGGTCACGCTGAACGGCAAGGAGAAGACTCCTTACGACATCGTGCTCAAGGAATCAGACAACATTCTGTCCGACGCTGTCGTAGTCGGTTACGGAGTCCAGAAAAAGGCGAACCTGACCGGAGCCGTGGCGGCGATCTCGGCCGACGAGATGAAGGACAGGCCGGTCGCCAGTGTCGGCCAGGCGCTCCAGGGTATGATTCCGAACCTGAACATCACACAGGCCTCCGGACAGCCTGGCGCGGGCAGCACCTACAACATCCGAGGCAACACATCCCCGAACGGTGGATCTCCGCTCATCCTCGTGGACGGAATGGAGACCTATCTGGACAGGATCAACTCCAACGACATCGAGTCCATCTCAGTCCTGAAGGACGCATCGTCAGCGGCCATCTACGGAGCCAGAGCGGCGTTCGGTGTGATTCTGGTCACGACCAAGAGCGGCAAGAAGGAGCAGGCCCCGACCGTCACCTTCGACGGAAGGTACTCCGTGTCCGCCAACACCACCTCGACCGACTTTGAGACAAGAGGCTATTACTCCGCCTACATCGCCGACCTCTTTATGAAGACCAAGGGAGGAGTCCCTTACACCAGCTACACAGAGCAGGATTACCAAAGGCTTTGGGAGCGCAGGAACGACAAGACCGAGAATCCTGACCGGCCTTGGGTCCTGACAGAGATGCGCAACGGCCGTCTCTCCTACGTCTATCTCGGCAACTTCGACTGGTACAACTACGTCTATGACGAGAGCCGTCCGACACAGGACTACAA
>CAVBMN010000077.1:0-4194 GCA_963596515.1 bacterium | reverse complement strand
TCGTCACACTACATTATGGACGGCTACAACGCGATGATGAGGAAAAAGAAGAACTGGGGCAACAAGAGGACCTTCGAGCTCACAAGCACCTGGGCACTCACGGCCGACATCGCCAAAGGCCTCAAGTTCAACGCCGACTTCTCCTACAAGTTCGGCTACCTCAGGAATGAGTACAGGGACTGCACGGTTGAATATTCCCTCTATCCGGGCGAGATTCTTCAGGAATCCACAAGTTCGTTCAAAGACCAGCTCTCGGACATCGTCTATGAGCAGAACAACTACGTGGCGAACGGCTACTTTTCCTACGACAACACGTTCGCATCCAAACATCACGTCTCGGCTGTGGCCGGATTCAACTACGAGGCACGTCACTACAAGGATCTCAACGTGCGCCGTCAGGACCTTCTGTCCGAGGACCTTTCTGACTTCAACCTCGCGACAGGAGAAATCAGCCAGCTCACCGGAGGAATAAGTGAATATTCATTGGCAGGCTTCTTCTTCCGGGCCACTTATGACTACTGCGGGAAGTACCTGTTCGAGATCAACGGACGCTACGACGGCAGTTCAAGGTTCCTCGGCGACAACGTCTGGGGATTCTTCCCGTCAGCATCCGCGGCGTGGAGAATCAGTGACGAACCGTTCTGGACATCGCTGAGGCCTGTCGCCAACAACGTGAAACTGAGGGCATCCTACGGTTCGCTCGGCAACCAGAACATCGGCTATTACGACTACTACCAGAACATCAACACCAAAGGCACAATGGACTACACCTTCGACGGATCGTCCCTCGGAGGGCACGCCACGGTCGATGATCCTGTTGCCACCGGCACCTGGGAGACTGTCGTGTCCAAGAACATCGGTCTTGACCTCGGTTTCCTCAAGGACAGGCTCACGGTCAGCGCCGACGCCTACATCCGCGACACAAAGGGGATTCTGACCAAGGGAAAGAAACTGCCTTCGATCTACGGAGCGTCAGAGCCAAAGGTCAACGCCAACGACCTCAGGACCAAAGGTTGGGAGCTTCAGGTGGAATGGAAGGACTCGTTCATCCTTGCCAAGCGCCGTTTCAACTGGTACATAGGCGGCAACATCGCCGACTACACCGCCGAGTACACCAAGGCCGACAATCCGTCCGGCCTGTTCACGGAGCCTTACAAGGGCAAGAAACTCGGCGAGATCTGGGGATTCAAGGTTGACGGCCTGTTCGCTTCCGACGAGGAGGCCGCTGAATATGCATCCAAGGTTGATATGTCCAATGTCTGCAAGGACTACTATTCCTCAATCGGAGACTACGGCAAGGGTGTCCGTGGAGGCGATATGAAATACCTCGATCTCAACGGTGACGGTGTGCTCAGCTTTGGCCAGAACACCCTTGATGATCCGGGTGACCGTGTCGTCATCGGCAACTCGCAGCCTCGTTTCATCTACGGATTCCACACCGGGTTCGACTTCGCCGGATTCGACTTCGCCATATTCTTCCAAGGCATAGGCCACCAGGACTGGTACCCTGGTAACGACAATATGCACTTCTGGGGGCCGTACACCCGTCCTTATGTCTCTTTCGTCGGACGTGACTTTATGTCACACGTCTGGTCAGAAGACAACAAGGACGCCTACTATCCAAGGGCAAGGGGATATTCAGCCCTGAACGCGGGCTCACTGTACTACACCAACAACAGGTACCTCCAGAATCTGGCCTACCTGCGCCTGAAGAACCTGACTCTCGGCTACACAGTGCCTGAGACACTCAGCAAGAAAGCCGGGATCTCAAGGTTGAGACTCTACTTCAGCGGCGAGAACCTTTGGTACACCAGCCCTGTCAAGAAGCACAACAAGTACGTGGATCCGGAGCTCCTTGCGATCGCAAGCAACAAGAACGGAGACACCTACTCCTTCTACAAGACATTCTCGTTCGGCCTCACACTGACATTTTAAACAGGATGATTATGAAAAAGACTTTAATACTCACGATACTGGCAGCGGCCGCGCTCACAGGATGCGATGGCTTCCTGTTGAGAACTCCGAAGGACAAACTGACTCCGGAAACATTCTTCAGGGACGAGGCTGAATGCAGGCTCTACACCAATGACTTCTACACGATGCTGCCGGAAGGGGCGAGCATCTACGCGGAGAACGCCGACTACATCGTCGGAATCGATCTGGTGTCCGAGATCATCGGCAACAGGACAGTTCCGGCGACCGCCAACACCTGGAAATGGGAGAAACTCCGCGACATCAACTTCTTCATCCAGCACGCCGACCAATGCGAGGACGTGGCTGTGAGAAATGAATATCTCGGCGTGGCCCGCTTCTTCAGGGCCTTGTTCTACCTTGACAAGGTGATGCGTTACGGAGACGTGCCTTGGGTGGACAAACCTCTCGACGCGGAATCCGAGGAACTCTACAAGGGACGTGACGACCGCAAGGTGGTTATGGGACACGTTCTGGAAGACATCGACTTCGCCATCGACAACCTGTCCACGACTAAGGATGTGTTCCGTGTCACCAGATGGACGGCGCTGGCTTTGAAATCAAGGATATTCCTGTTCGAGGGAACCTACAGAAAATACCACGGGATAGACGATTGGGAAAGTTGCCTTGAGGAATCGGCGAAAGCCGCCGACATATTCATAAGAACCTCAGGATACACCATCTACTCAGGTGGGGCGCAGCCTTACAGGGATCTGTTCAACTTCCTGGAATCCAACCAGTCCGAGGTGATACTGTCAAGGTCATACGTGGCGACCCTCGGACTTGTCCACGACGCCAACGGCAAGTACACCTCCATCTCAATGGGCAGACCGGGACTGATGAAGGATGTCGTGAATATGTACCTGATGAGCGACGGCACAAGGTTCACCGACAAGGCCGGATACAACACTATGGACTTCGCCAAGGAGTGCGCCGGAAGGGATCCTCGTCTCGCACAGACAATCAGGACTCCGGGCTACACAAGGACGGACGGCACAACCAAGCTCGCTCCGGATATGGCTGCCACCACGACCGGCTACCAGATCACCAAATATGTCGGAGCGTCGAAGTACGACTCCTACAAGTCCTCCGAGAACGATCTGCCGATCTTCAGGACAGCCGAGGTCTATCTGAACTACGCCGAGGCCAAGGCTGAGCTCGGAACCCTTACCCAGACCGACCTTGACGTCTCGCTGAACAAGCTCAGGGACAGGGTGAATATGCCTCACCTCGATATGGAGGCGGCCAACGCCAATCCTGACCCTTACCTTCTCGATCCGGTAACCGGCTACAGGAATGTCACCGGAGCAAATCAGGGTGTCATCCTTGAGATACGCCGTGAGAGGACCGTGGAACTCATCTGCGAGGGATTCCGTTACTGGGACATTATGCGCTGGAAGGAAGGCAAGAGGTTCGAGAGACAGTTCTACGGAATGTACTTCCCGGGAACAGGCTCCTACGACCTTGACGGCAACGGAACCGTTGATTTCGTCATCTATGACGGAGAGAAACCTGCCGTGAAAGACGGTGTCGTCTATGCCTCCGTCAGCGAACTTCACCTTTCCGAAGGCAACTCTGGCTACATCAC
Organism: bacterium; assembly: GCA_963596515.1. GTDB lineage: Bacteria > Bacteroidota > Bacteroidia > Bacteroidales > UBA932 > Cryptobacteroides. Next base: position 635 of record CAVBMN010000077.1, on the reverse strand, counting down.
AGTGCACCCGGACATCGAAAGGAAATGGAACGAGGACAAAGACTACCTCTACCCTATCCCGACCGACGACAGGGTTCTGACACAAGGAAAGATCACCCAGAATCCGGGATGGGATGACGGTCTGGATTTCTGATAACACGATAAACAATCATTGAGGTTATGAAGAATAAACTATATCTGATACTGCTCGCCGCGGCTTCGTTCCTTTTCGGATGCACATCCGCTCCGGAACTCCCGCTTCAGCAGCTTCTGGTTGGCACCGACGCGATCGTGTCAGCCGCTCTCGGAGCTGAATATCCGGTGGATGTCACCTCCAACACAAAGTGGAAGGTCGTTTCCGACGGAGCGGACTGGATCTCCGCCGACAAGGAACAGAGCACCGGCAACGCCACTCTTACTTTCACCATCCTTCCTAACGAGGGAGAGGCCAGGGAAGCCGTCGTCACTATCGCGGCCTTCTCAGACAACTCCGTCAGCAGGACAATCTCGATCAGGCAGTCCGGAGCCAAGGAAAACGGAGTCATCTCCATCAAGGAGCTCAGGGCGATGGAAAAGGCCGGAGAGACAGTCAGTCTTTCCGCCGGAAGCGAAGTCAGAGGATTCCTCCTCACAAACCCTGTCGTCGCCAACTGGCC
>CAVBMN010000076.1:0-12147 GCA_963596515.1 bacterium | reverse complement strand
ACCCCGTCAAGGTCGCCAAAATCCGTCAGAATTTCGAACTTGTCAAACGCAAGCTTGTCGAGGTCGAGGCCAAGGACGCCATCCGCAACTTCAAGAACCCGATAACCGGTGAATATGTGATGGAAGTTTATGGACTGAGCCCTTGCCGTGAGATCGGCGTTCTCAAGGAATATGTCAAAGAGGCCATCCTGGACGGTCAGATCGGCAACAATTTCGAGGAGGCCGACATCTTTATGCGCGTCAAGGCGGCCGAGATGGGGCTCGTGCCGGTTGGCAAATAGCTTTTGTCCGGTAGGAAGCCGTTTGGCCGGAGAAAACTTCCTGCTCCTTTCGTTTGTCTGGGGAAAAGTGGTTTCGCCGGATAAAGGTAGGTAAAATGAAACTTTGTCCTGGGATGTGGCGTTTGGCCGGACAAGAGGAAGGTCTGCTGCCATTTCCACGCCGAGTTCAGTGACTTCTGGGTTACTTCCATTTTGACTAAAATACCTACTAATTAGGATTTCCTGTTACCGATCCAAAGGCTATCTTTGTGGATTGGATTCTTAAAACAATTGAATATGAAGAATATCGCCGTTAATTTGTTCGTGGCTGTTTGCGCCATTGTGTTTTCTACGTCCTGTGGCACCGGCAACGCTCCCGAGACGGGTTCCACCGAGGCTGCCGCGCAGCTCCAGAATGACCTCAAGGGCACTTACGAGGAGCTCTTCAGCGAGAAGACTTTGCTGAACCCTAAATGGGATGCTTTTTGGCTCTCCGAATGTGAGAAGGCTGTGGGTGCTGAGGCCGCACAGGCGACTGTCGATGCCCTAAAGGCCTCTATGACTGGTACATTAACCGGAGAAGAGGCCACGGAACTGTTCGGTGACGGCTCCGATGGTTGGCGGAACGGATTTCAGTTCAACTGCGATTTCAAGCAGGGCGTGAGCCGGTTCGTGTTTGACGGCAAAGGCGGCATAAAGGGGCTTGACGCATCAGGCAACGAACTGTTCTCTCACGAATATGTCTTCGACAGCTACAACGCTGACTATGACTTCTACTTCTTCAAGTCCAAAGACGGCAACGCTGATGAGTTCAGCTGTTTCGCGATGCGTTCCGACTCGCCGGTGAGCACACACCACATCGAGTTCCGCTACGGTACTGACGTGGAATCCTTGTCACAGTTCTGCACGGGAAAGTACGCTTACTGGATGGCTGCCGGAGTGCTTGAGAACTCCGATAAGGAACAACAGGAATCAATACGTCTTTTCATCGAGGAGAACACCGCTGGGAACTGATCTGTCAGAAGGCAAACGCCGCCCCAATGTGCAGTTGATCGTCATTCTGTCATTGAATATGTTATGCTGGTCGCACATTATTTGTGCAGCTCCATCCTTAATATCGGAAAAGGGTACCCTTGCTCATCGGTCTCTGAGCGGTCATATTCACGGAACCCCCAGTGCCTGTAGATCGCAAGTGCAGCGGAGTTCTGCTCGTTGACATCGATGAACCGGGCTCCATATTCCTGAACGGCCATATTCAGAAGTTTTCCGCCGATTCCTTTTCCGAAATATTCAGGTTCTACGAACAGCATCTCTATTTTGTTGGATTCGACTCCTATGAATCCGAGTGGACGCTCGCTGTCACAGGCTACGGCCAGTGTTTGGATTCCGCGAAGCGCCTGCGGCACGAAACCTCTCAACCGTACAATATCCTTCTCATTAAGGAAATGGTGGGATGCCCTCACAGAACGCTCCCAAAGTTCCGTGAGGGCATTGATCAGCTCAGTGGTTCGTTCAGTGGCGATATTCACTTCTGTCCGCATAAATGTAAAATTAGGATTTTTTTGTGAAATGCCGTTTTAAGCTTTACAGAATGTCTTGCTGAACGGCAAAGCGGAAAGCAGCGCCATCTTGAAATGCTGGAGACCGAACGGGATTCCCACGATCGTGATGCAGCAGATGAGGCCGAAGACGAGATGCGTCGCCGCGATCTCCCACCAACCCAGCAGTATCCAAAGCACATTCATAAATATGCTGAGGCATCCTCCGGCGTTGTTACCGTCCACGACGTCCGTACCGAACGGCCACAGCGAGAACACCCCAAATTTCCATAATTGGTATCCGAACGGGAGGCCGATGATGGTCACGCAGTAAAGCAATCCTGCGATGAAGTAGCCGAGGGAGACTAACAGACCTCCCAAAACTAGCCAAAGAATATTTCCGATAAATCTCATAAGCGGTTGTTGGTTTGCGTTTTGCCTATTCCTTTGGAAAACTTACTTCTTAGATGTCAGGTAATTTTGTGGACAATAAATATTCTTCGATTAAGGAATATGATCCCGTTATGCTCTGAATATGACTTCCAGCCCGTCGTAGGCAGCGCGGAGAGGCGATGGAAGGTCGGCGTCAAGTTGGACTTGTGTGCCGTGAAGTGTCCTTGCCATATGGGTGAGGTACACTGGCTGTCCTTGTGGCGCGTTGAGTCTTCCGGTGGTCTGGAGAACGTGTGTGGTGCGGAGAACAGTGCCCACGCTTGAGTGGGTGTATATTCTGAAATCCTCATCGTGGTCGATTCCCATTGTTGCCTCCATGATGAGTCCGGTTATCGGCTTCCCGTCAGCGATGTGCGCGTCTATCCCGACGATTCGGGCGGCCCTGACCGGAATCCCTCCCGTGTCGGTGGCATACAGGACACGCACGGAACCTTTCTCGATCAGATAGATGAGCGTCTGTTCGTTGTCGTCTTTTGTCGCGTGGTTGCCGGGAAGAGCCGTGATCGTGATGTCTCCGTATTGCGTTCTCTGACCTATCGCGAGGCCGGTGACCTTCGGCGCTGGCTTTCCGGGTCCGGAGGCGGCTGCGGCGAAATCAGCCTTGGCTCTTTCAAGCCAGGTGTCTCCAACATAGATCACGCTTGCGTGGAGAGTCTCAATCGCGGCCTTGGCGTTGTAATGGTCTGGATGTGAATGAGTATAGAAGATCGCATCCGGCCGCTTGAACCCTGTCGGAAGCATATCGGCATCGGACGGCGTGAAGTCAATCAGGATGCGGTTGTCAAGGAGCACGCTCGAAAGCCTCCTCAGTTCACCTCTTTCATCCATTCCGTTCCAATCCGCCGCCCCGGTTCCCAGAAACCTCACAAGCAGATCCTCTTTGCCGGCTTCCCCTGATTCGGATGAATATTCCGTCACAGAGAAACCAGCCGCGGAATCGCTTGTCGTTGAATGTCTTGCGGAGATACCGTCCGAAGCCTTGTGTCCGGCGGAACTTTCCATTGCTTGCAGAACCATAGATCTTGACATCGCTCCTGCGGCGACTGCCCCGGCTCCTATCCTGATGAATTTTCTTCTGTCCATAATGTCTCGCTTTTATTCGGAATTATACCATTTAGGCTTATGACAGAGTGCTTTCGTCATCTATATTGCCTTAACCTCGTCCGTAAGTCTAAAAGGGGACAATTCCCTAATTTTAGCGCATCAATATACGAAAATTTTGATGATGTGTGATATTGGACATAAAAAAACACGGATTTAAGCATTTTAGGCTTGCGCCTGATCCCAACGGTAACACTTTCGGTCTCTTTTGATCCTCAAGAGTGCATTGCGCACTTTTGGGAAACGTTTATCCCACTTTTCGTCTCCCGAAGGTGCTGCCGAGCACTAATGGTATGAATCTCCCCGCGCCAGCCAGTTGCCTTAAACGATAAATACCAACTTTTCGCCACAATCAGGATTGAATACCGCACAGAATACCGAAAAATGGCGATTGCCGGACTTCACGGGGTGCTGTACTTTTGCCGTGTCAATTTTAAAGAATAAAAATGAGACGTAGGATTTTACTGGTGATAGTGCTGATTATGACGGCCTTGTGCGCTAATGCTCAAAGACTTTCGATAGGCGGTTACGGCGAGGCGATGATGACCCGCAACTTCTATAGCGACGCCTGGCAGAGGTACAACCATCCGGAGCAGTACAAGGATGACAAGAGCCACGGACGCTTTGACATCCCGCACTTTGTCATAAACCTTGGCTACGATTTCGGAAAGGGATGGACGCTTGGCACGGAGATCGAATTCGAGCACGGAGGCACGGAAAGCGCTGTCGAACTGGAGGCTGACGAGGCCGGGGAATATGAAAGCGAGATCGAGCGCGGAGGTGAGGTGGCTCTGGAACAATTCTGGCTCCAGAAGGCTTTCAGTGACGCATTCAAGGTCAGAACCGGAATGATCATAATCCCAGTGGGACTGACCAACGGTCACCATCTTCCTACCGAGTTCTTCACGGCCTACAGAATGGAAGGGGAGAATACTGTTTTCCCATGCACTTGGCACGAGCCGGGAATCGAGATTCTGGGCAACATCGGCAAATGGTCTTACGAGGTGATGTTCCTGCCTGGACTTGACTCTGACCGGTTTGGCACAGAGAACTTCATTCAAGGCGGAGCCGGATCTCCTTACGAATTCAAGATAGCGAACTCCTACGCCGGGGCGTTCAGGATTGATAACCACTCGGTCAAAGGGCTCAGGATGGGGGTGAGCGGCTATTTCGGATCAAGTTTCAACAACTCGCTCACGAAAAATTCCAAATATAAGGATTGCAAGGGCGAGGTGATGATCGGATCGGCTGACTTCACCTATACGGGACACAACCTGATTGCCAGAGGCTGCTTCGATTATGCTCATCTGAATGATTCACAGCAGATCACGGCGTTCAACAAGAACAATATGTCCAACGCATCGCCTTCTCCTCACAATGCGGTCGGCTCCGATGCGATCGTAGGTAGCGTCGAGGTGGGCTATGATATTCTTTCGCTCTTCAAGAAGGAGAGCAAGTGCTACGCCTTCGCCCACTACGAGTACTACGACTCTATGTTCAAGGTGGCCGATGGCGTGCTGGATTACAAGTGGTGCGGGAAGCATCGCATCGCCGCCGGCATCAACTGGTACCCGATCAAAGACATTGTCGTGAAAGCGGAATATTCCAAACGCTTCTACGTTGCCCCGTTCAACAACGAGCCTTCCATCACGCTCGGAATCGCATTCAGCGGGTGGTTTTTGAAGTGATGAATCTATGAATATGCCAGTATCGCGATGGAAAGGAGTGGCCATATTCATAAGACGGAATATTCTAAGACGGAATATTCATAGATAGAGGCGCACCTAATTTATTTGTCTGTTGCGGTGTAACACGCTGTCTGATGAATGAATATGCGAGTGATAGAGACAATAAATATTCAAAATACAATAACTATGAGACAAGGTTTTAAATTTGCGGCTGTGCTGATGGCTTCGGCACTTGCCGTTGTGGCCTGCGACAAGAATTCCACAGACCCGACCTCCGCAAAGGAGGAAATGCTCCAGAAGGTCAATGAGACTTTTGTGGACAACACTGTGATTCCTACCTACAGGAATCTCGCTGACAAATCGCTTGAGCTTCAGGCTGCGATCGAGAAACTTCAGGCCACTCCGACCGATGCCAATGTGAAGGCTGCCTGTGACCTTTGGAAATCCGCCCGTCAATATTGGGAGTGGAGCGAGGCCTTCCTTTTCGGAGCCGCGTCGAAATACTACATTGACCCTCACATCGACACCTGGCCTCTTGACAAGGTCGCTCTTGAGAATCTTCTTGACAGCGAGAAGATGATGGCCGACATCGAGAACACGGTCGCCAACCTCAACAACGGACTCGTAGGATTCCACGGGATTGAATATATCATATTCCGTGACGGTAAGGAGCGTGCCGCTTCCGCCATTCCTGCAAAGGAACTTCTCTATGCCGCAGCTGTCGCGAAGGATCTGTCCTTGAGTGCCGCAAGGCTTGAGGCCGCCTGGGCCGGGCTTGACAATGTGAGCGATGCCAAGAAAGAGTTGATCGAAGAGGCTGAGATGGAGCCGGAGGATGATTTCGGTGAGCAGATGAAACTTTGCGGTCGGGCGGGAAGCGTCTGGAAATCAGTTACTGCCGGCAGTGAGCAGATCATCGAGGGCTGCAAGGATATCGTGGACGAGGTCGGTACCCAGAAGATCGGCAAACCTTACACCGGTGAGGACGTGAACTACATAGAGTCTCCTCACTCTTGGAACTCAATCGAGGACTTCTACGACAACATCGTGAGCATCCGCAACGCTTATTTCGGAGCGCTCGGAGCGACTTCCGCGCAGACATATTCAGTGAGCGCCTACCTCGCAGGGGTTGATCAGGCCGCCAATGAGGGTGTCATCTCAGCCATCGAGAAATGCCTTGAGAAGATCGCCGCGATGCCGAAGCCGTTCGTGAAGAACTATCAGGACACCAAGGTCAAGGAGGCCATCGATGCCTGCAATGACCTTAATGACGCCCTTGAGGTTGCTCGTCAGGCTTTGATAAATGATTAAGGTGAATGTCCTTTGAAGTGAGAAAATCTTCGTTTCCTTTCTGGCACTTCAGCCAGATAGCATCGCCACTCCCTTTGGAAAAAGCGGCTGAAACGGAGACTTTACTCTCGGAATTTATAATGAATATCCAGGGATTGGCCGGTTTTCCGGCTGATCCTTTAGCCAATATAAAATTGAAAGATTATGAATAAATCACTGCTGATACTTTCAGCAACCTTTTTTGCCTTCACTGCCTGCAACGGCAACGGAGGCACTGATGAACCGGAAGTCCCGGCCGAGCTGAGCGATGAGTGGTATGCCGGCGGAAAGCTCGGAACCGCTTTCAACTCAAGTGCTTCCGCTTACGAGCAACCAACTCCGGTCGTTGAGAGTTCCGGTATGATCCAGGCCTTCAAGAACGGTGAGATGTTCTTTGAAAGGGATTTCAACGAGAACAAGGAAGGGGCGTTCAGCGGCCTCGGCCCGTTGATGGTACGTCGCGGATGCCTCTACTGCCACCCGAACTATAGCCACGGCAGGCGCCAGACCGAGTACAAAGCAGACAAGCACGGCAATGGTTACCTTTTGGTAATCACTGACGACACAGACACTTACCTCAGCTCTGTCACCGGAATGCCGCAGACCCTCGCCGTCGCTCCTTTCAAGGCACCTATCGATGAAAGCGACATCAAGATCAACTGGCTTGAATATACCGACGAGTGGGGCAACCAGTTCCCTGACGGAGAAACTTATAGCTTGATTTATCCGGAAGTCGTTGTACCGGAGGATGCTTTCTATGTACCGCTTGAGGTCACGAAGAACGGCGAGACGACCACGGTGCCATATTCAAACGTACGTTTCAGGGTCGAGTCCACGATCGGTGTCTATGGAGTGGGGCTTCTGGACGCTATTGATGATGATGACCTCAAGGCACAGTACGCCAAGGAAGAGGCCGCTGGTGCTAAACTGAGTCCGGCGATATTCGCGAACGGGGAGTGGACAAGCCTTTACGGCAAGACGACTCACCCTAAGCGTTTCACTTACGCATTGAGCCGTGGCCCGCTTCAGGATGCCGCCGGGGCGAACGCCATCTGGAACATCACAAATGTCACCAGAAGCGACAGGCGTTACCACTATATGACGGCGACCTATGCCAAGGTGGCTTCGCAGGATCCGGATGTGCAGAAAGATTTCTACAAATATTTCCCTGACCAGAACAAGACGGGAAATGTGCAGACTGACATCTACAACTACCTGATGGCCAAAGATCTCAAGCCGGAGATGACGGATGATGAATATGCCGACTTTATGATTTGGCACAGAGGCTTGGCTGTTCCTGCGGCGAGGGATATGGATGATCCGGAGGTAATCAAAGGCAAGGAACTCTTCACTAAGATCGGCTGCGCCACGTGTCACCGTCCAAGCTGGACGACCGGCGAGGACAATGTGACCGATCCAAACGGCTTTTTCAAGGACAACGATCCGAGACTTCCTCGTTACCCTCATCAGACCATCTGGCCGTACACCGATATGGTTCAGCATCGTCTCTTTATGAAGAACGACATCCGTACCGGTTGGTGCAGGACGACTCCGCTTTGGGGACGTGGTCTGAGCGAACTGGTAGCTGGTGGTGTTGACAGGCTTCACGACTGCCGCGCGAGGACCGTCACCGAGGCGATCATGTGGCACGGCAGCGCCCAAAGCGACGCCCGCAAGTCCGTGGAGAATTTCCGTGCCCTCACCAAGTCCGAAAGGGATGCGGTGGTCAAATTTATCAACTCTATTTAATTTTGTAATACAAATCCTCCAAAGTTGTAACAGATTGACTTTGAAGGTTTACTTTGATTATGACGAGACTTTTTGCGGGACGGCCGGCGGCCCTTGTGCTGCATCTTTCGCTTGTACTTATTCTGGCGGGGGCGATTGTGACAACCTTTTCCGCGAGGAAAGGGACGCTTCACGTGCGTGAAGGAGAATCCGTGGGGACTTTCGAGACCAAGGACGGAACTGTTCTCGAACTGCCTTTCAGTGTGGAACTTGAGGGCTTCGAGGTGCTTTACCATTCCGGAACGGACGCCGCTTCGGACTACAGCTCACGGCTCCGTTTCACAAATAACGGATCGACTCTCCGTGAAGGCGAGGTCAGGATGAACCGCATTCTGTCCTGCAAGGGTTATCGTTTCTATCAGACTGACTATGACAGCGATGAGACCGGCGTGACTTTCACTGTGAGTCACGATCCGGTCGGCATCGCTGTGATTTACACAGGCTATGCGCTGTTGCTTCTCGGGCTTCTGGCATTCTTCTTCACGGACAAGAGATTCAAGAAGTTCTTCGGAAACGCGCTGAGATATTCATCAGCCATCGCGGTTGTTCTGTGCTTGGAGGCAACAACTTTAATGGCAGGAAATTCCGAAGATCAGATTTCCGAATATTATGGCGCTTCGGCCAAAGAGAATCCGGTAAAATGTGGTTCGGCTGCCCCGAAAGTCCTGCCGAAAAACATCGCCGCCGAGTTTGGAAAACTCTACGTTCTGTACCACGGACGAATATGCCCGCTCCAGACTCTCGCCTCGGATTTCAGCGCAAAGCTCTACGGAACTTCCGGAGTCAAGGGACTGACTGATGAGCAGATACTTACGGGGTGGATGTTCTACGGCACAAGTTGGAGGAATATTCCTATGCACAACCGGAAGAAGGCGGTTGACGCAATGGATAAGGAGGCGACCGTCAAGGCGTTATATTCAGGAGACCTGCTGAAGATCTACCCGCTTAAGGACAGTGCGGGGCGGCTTGGGTGGTACTCGCAGAGTGATCGGTTGCCGGATGGCATCGCCGATGAGGAATGGCTTTTCGTCCGCAAGTCTATGGACTACATCTTCGAGCTTGTGGTGAATCGTGAATATGACAAATTGGAAGAGTCGCTGGAGAAGCTGCGCCGCTTTCAGGAAAACAAGATGGGGGAGAGTCTGCCGCCGGATTACCGCATCAAGGCTGAGCGGGCGTACAACGCTCTGCCTCCGCTGTTTCCGATCGCAGGAACGTTCTTGATTATAGGGCTGACATTGCTGGCGGTTGCTATGAGGCGCTTGGTGCGTATGCCGGTGTTGGAATCCGGTGGACGGAGTGACAAAAGGACGAAACTTTGTGATAAACAGGGCGTTGAAAAGGGAAAGCGTGGCAGAATACGCTCTGTCTCTGGATTTGGTTATTTAATCGCCAAGGAGGATTTCGTGAAAGTCATCGGGATACTTTCAGGGGTTGTTTTCTTCATCGTACTGACTGCCGTGCTTGGACTGCTTTGGGTTGCGAGCGGACATATTCCTTTCTCCAACGGCGCGGAGACGATGCTGACTATCGCTTGGACGGCGATGCTGGCCGCATTGCTGAGTTTCAGGCGGTTCCCTATAATGCTGCCGTTCGGGATCATCGTCGCCTCACTGGCCATCCTTGTCTCCGCGATGGGAAACGCCAACCCGGCCGTCACCCAGCTGATGCCTGTTCTTTCCTCCCCGTTGCTGAGCATCCACGTTTCGCTTATGATGTTATCTTACACCATATTGGCTGTCATTATGATCAACGGCGTTTGTGGCCTGATCGCAAGAGAAGCCTCCGCGAAGATGGCTCGGATGTCCGAGGCGCTGATGTACCCGGCCTTGTTCTTCTTAGGTTCCGGCATAATCGCCGGCTCCATCTGGGCCAACGTCTCCTGGGGCTGCTACTGGAACTGGGATCCTAAGGAAACCTGGGCGCTGATCACCTTCCTGATCGCCTCCCTCGGTGTGCACCACGTTCGTCTTCCATTCCTAAGAAGTCCCAAAGCCTACCACATCTACACCCTCATCCTCTCCGCCTCCGTCCTCTTCACCTACTTCGGTGTCAACTACCTCCTCGGTGGAATGCACAGTTACGCATGATTTATTTAGCCTTCTTTTCGGGAAGAATTTGCTTCAAATCCGCAAATTTGCGGATTTGAATAATGTTTTTTACCTTTGTGGCAAAGAAGGTCAGAAGAATGATTGTGGTTTTTGATAAGGATTACCTTCGGGAATTGTACGTGACTGGAAAATGCGATCGAAAGCATAGATTCCAGCCTGAGATAGTCAATAGATATAAGAGAAGGATTGATTATCTGAAGCAGGCGAAGAATGTGGAGGAATTGTTCAGATTGCCATCATTGCATTATGAGGTTCTGCAAGGAGACAAGAAGGGCATTTCGTCAATAAGGGTGAACGATCAGTACAGAATTGAATTTGTTGTCAATCAGGATGGGGAACCCTTCTTGTCCGTATGTGATATTCTCGAACTGTCAAACCATTATAAATAGCTTTTTGAATATGTCAGATCTGAAATCCAAATATCCGGGAATGGTGGCCAATAACCTTGAGCCGTTCGAGCCAACTCATCCAGGTGAGTTGCTTAAAGAGGAAATCGAATACCGCAATCTGTCACAAAAGCGATTGGCGGCGGATATGGGAGTGTCATATACTGTTCTGAACGACATCGTGAACGGTAAGCGATCCGTGAACACCAAGTTCGCACTTCTTTGCGAGGCCGCTCTTGGCATTCCGGCTCACATCCTTCTCGGACTTCAAGCCGAATATGATATGCAGACGGCAAAACTGGATAAGTCCTTTCTTGAAAAACTCTCTTCCGTTCGTAAAATTGTCGCGGCTGTCCTCTGAGCCAATATTATTCAGTTGTATATATTGTTAGAATGTAAAAGATGCGGATTCGTTCCGCTGATTTGTAGTCTTTGTTTTTTATGGAAATATTCAAGAGATATGTGATGCTTTGTGTCGGGCTGCTGATTGTGGCGTTCGGGGTGGCTTTTTCTATTCTGGCGGATCTGGGGACCTCACCGATCTCGTGTCCGCCGTATGTGGCGAGCAAACTGTGCCCGCTCACGGTGGGGGAGGCTACGATCGTGATGCACTGCATATTCATTCTGATTCAGATGGCGCTTCTGCGGAAGGATTACGATTGGGTTCAGCTGATGCAGCTGCCGGTTGCGTTCGCCTTTGGGTATATGACGGATTTCGCCTGCTGGTGCATCGCCGATGTGCCTTGCCCTAACTATCTGATGCAGGTCGTTTGGTGTCTTGTGGGCATCGTTCTGGTCGGGATCGGAGTCGCTTTCGAGGTCGTGGCCGGAGTGGTCACTCTTGCCGGCGAGGGGCTGGTGCTTGCCATCTGCAAGGCGTTCAAGACCCGCTTTGACATCACAAAAGTTTCCGTGGATGTCTCGCTTGTGGCGTTGGCCTGCATCGCCTCGCTCATTTGGCTCGGAGGAATCCACGGTGTCCGCGAGGGAACCCTCGCCGCCGCCCTCCTCGTCGGTGTTATCGCCCAATGGTGCAACAAACCGGTCGAGAGGCTGGCAGGAATGTTTGGAGTGAAGGTCAAAGGATGACTCTCATAGAAGAATATATTTCTTACATCAGTGACATCCGGAGATATTCCGTCAGGACGCAGACGATATATTCGGATGTGCTGAAGGAATTTGCGGAGTTTTGCGGAGCGGTGGATGACGAGGCGTTGTTGGAATCGCTTAACCATCAGACTATCAGAAGTTATGAGGTTTTTCTTATGGAGTCTAAGGGCGACTCTCCGAGGACGGTCAGGCTGCATCTGTCGGTGCTGTCGGGGTTCTGCCGGTTTCTGATGAAGGAGAAAAAACTGACGGCCAATCCGGTGCGGACCGTGGCGAAACCGAAATCTGAAAAAAGGCTTCCCGTGTTCTACAGGGAGGAATCGATGACTGAATATTTCGCCGGGACGGACTGTGACGCTTCCGAGGAGAACCTGGCGCTTATC
>CAVBMN010000075.1:2063-12451 GCA_963596515.1 bacterium | reverse complement strand
ACAGCCTTGAAAGAAACCTTCACATCAGCCGTACCGTTTCCGAGTTTCTCTTCGGAAAGAGGAGGGAATGTCAATGAAGCCGCCCCAGAGGCCGAACCGAGCCTCACGCTTCCCCACTCGCCTACCACGGTGCCGCTCTTGCCGATGCCGTCGTAACCGAACGCGGACGCGTCAAAGGCCTCTGCGGAAGACCTCAGGTAGCCAAGAGGCATATTATAAGGACATCCTATCGTCACATTATTGAAATCGCAGGAGTACAGGATCTTGTCTCCGGATGGCGGAATCACCTCGTCCGGCTTCGAGCGTGTAAGGAGGAATCCCGTGCAGAACTGCACATTGTCGCCCGCGCCGAGAGTGGTTTCCGGCACAAGTCTGAGGTAAATGGATCCGCCTGCCGGAACAGTGCCAGGAACAGAGAAGAAGATCGTCCTGTTGAAACGGGAGCTTTTGGTGAAGCCAATCGTCGTACCGGTGGCCGTCCAGTTCTCGCCATCGATGCCTGTATAGACCTTCCACGAGGAAGCCACCGAGCTTGTCCAGCCCCAGAACATACGCAAGTCTCCAGATAGTTCCTCTTTCACAGGTATCTTGACGACAAGGTCTTTCGCGTCCTCCGCTCCCCAACCCGTGAATTTCGCGTTGATCTGATAATAATTCGAAGATGCGAACGACACCTCGGAGGCCGCTCCGCTCATCGTGATGGATGCGCCGCCTTCGAACTTGACGCAGCCACCGTCTATCTCAGCGTTGGCTATACCGAGGGAGACATCCCTGTCGTTTATATTCTGGAATATTGAATATGCCGGAATACTATAACCTTCGGCTTCAGGTACCTCACCGGAAGACTCCTGGTTCAGATCGAATGAATGGACAATCTGTTCGTCCTTTGACATCACGGTGACGACAGCGGTCCTCGGCTCAAACCGGCCTTTCTGCACGGTGGCCGTGACTGTGCCGTCTCCGATGCCGCTGGATTGGCTGAATGTGACCCATTTGGCCACGGCTCCTTCCGATTCAGCCTTGACCGTCCATTGAAGATTAGTCTGGACGGTGATGTCAAACGTTCCTCCCTCGCCTGAGACAGTGACGGCCTCACCTGACGGTGAACTGACCGTAAGGTATCTTGCCTCGGCGATGGTCTCCTCTTTACAGCCGCTTACCATAAGGATGACTCCTAAGATGAGCAGAACGCCTCGCAGAAAAAAGTATATCTTTTTCATTTGTATTTTAAAAATAATTTCTACATTTGCATCACACTTGGGTATGGTATGGTATGGTGTCCTTTCCGAGTGCAATTATAGACATTATGAAATTAAAAAACAAATTTTTCCGAAGAAATCGTTTTCTTCTGATTCTGGTCGCCGTGCTGACCCTTTCCCAGACAGCGTTCGCCCAGAACAGAAAGATCACGGGATCCGTGGTAAGCGCCACATCGGAGCCAATCATCGGGGCAAGCGTCATCGCGGCCGGGACCTCTTCCGGAACAGCCACAGACATCAATGGCGAATTCGCGTTGACCCTACCATCAGAAACCACATCCATTATCGTGTCCTGCATCGGCTACACGCAAGTTACAGTGAAACTGACCGGGAAGGACACCTATAATGTAACACTGGAAGAGGATGCCAATTTCCTTGACGAGGTTGTCTTCGTCGGGTACGGTACTATGAAGAAAAAAGACCTCACCGGCTCGCTGAGTTCCGTTGAGGGAGATATGATCACGAAAAGGCAGACGACCGAGGTGGCTGGAGCGCTTCAAGGCGCGATGCCAGGCTTGACCGTCACCAGAAGCAGCTCAGGACCCGGCGCCGGAGCCACATTGAGGGTCAGAGGCATCACGTCAATGCAGGAATCCTCGCCGCTCATCATCATCGACGGCGTTCCTGGATCACTCTCGGACGTGCTGCCCGGTGATATTCAGGATCTCACAGTGCTGAAGGACGCGGCTTCGGCGGCCATCTACGGTTCGCGCGCGGCGGCGGGAGTCATTGTTGTCACCACACGCAGGGCGACCGAGAGCGAGAAAGCCTCCGTGGACTTCTCCTACAATCTGGCGATGGATTTCCCGACGGCGATGCCTGAATACGGAGACGCCATCGGCTATATGAAAGCGATGAACGAGCTCGCCTACAACGACACGCCTTCAGCGGGAATATATTCGGTCTGGCCACAGGAGTACATAAGCAACTACAACGCCCTGCACAAATCCAATCCGGACCTCTATCCTGACACAGACTGGGCGGGAATGATACTGAAATCATTCGCTCCAAGACAGAAATACAATCTGTCCGTGACAGCCGGCACGAAGAAAGTTAAGACCAAGATCTCCCTCGGCTACGACAACGTGGACGGACTCTACACAGGCGGTTCCTACACTTGGGACAAATACGCCGTCAGGGTGAACAATGACATTGAGCTGAATGACTTTATGTCATTCTCCATTGACCTCAACGGAAGGATCGTGGACACCGGAGCGCCGTATTACAGTCCGGACGGGTGGATGCGCAACGCGGGTCCGATCTATGCAGCGGAATGGTCTGACGGCAGGCCGGCGGCAGGAAAAGACGGCACAAACCCTTACGCGAAGATGCTTTACGGAGGAACCAAGGAATCCCGCTCCATCGTCGGAGGTGGAAAGATCCAGCTCGACATCCGTCCGGTCACGGGTCTCGTCATCTCCGGAGTCTTCTCACCGAAATTCAACGAGAGCCGTGTGAAGGACTTCAACAAGGCTGTCACCTACACCCCGTACGACGATCCAGACGGACCGGAGAGTTACCTCGCCGGGGCCAACACGACCGACCTCACCGAGGCGCGAACCTCATCATATTCCTACACGACGCAGCTGTTCGCCAACTACAACAAGAACTGGGGCAAGCATTACTTCGGCGTGATGGCCGGAATCGAGGAGTTCTACAACAACTGGCAGAACATCTCCGCAAGCAAGGCCGACTACATCACCGACTACTTCCCTTACCTGTCGGCCGGTCCTGACGACAAGGTCACGGCCACCAACTCGGCACCTTACGAGAATGCTTATTTCTCGACCTACGGACGTGTGACATACAATTATGACTCAAGGTATTACCTTCAGGCGAACTTCCGCGCCGACGCATCAGCCAGATTCGCGAAAAATTACAGATGGGGTTACTTCCCTTCAGTGTCAGTGGGATGGGTTGTCAGCCGGGAAGGTTTTATGAAGGATCAGGATGTGGTAAGTCACCTGAAACTCAGGGCCTCATACGGTAACCTCGGAAACGAGAGAATCGGCAACTATCCTTACCAGACGACAATGAGCTTCACCAGTCCGTCAGCCTTCTCTGGTAGTTCTGTCATAGGGATCCAGGGAGTGACCAACTCCAAGCTGGCCATAGAGGACATCACGTGGGAGACCACCACGACCTATGACATCGGAGCGGATCTCAACTTCCTGAGGGACCGCCTCTCCATCAACTTCGACTGGTACTACAAGAAGACACGCGATATGCTCATCGAGCTTGACATACCTTCATTTATGGGATATTCGGCCCCTGACCAGAACGCCGGCGATATGAACACAAAGGGATGGGATCTCTCCATCGGGTGGAACGACAGCATCGGCGAGTTCAGCTACGGGGTCAACTTCAACCTCTCCGACTATAAATCCGTTATGGGTGACATCGGAGACAAGCTCAGCATCTCAGGAGGAACAATCATCGCGTCCGGACTTGAGTACAAGGCTTGGTACGGGTACCGTTCCGACGGAATATTCCAGAACGCGGAGGAAGTGGCCCAGTCCGCAGTGACATCAGGGTCGGTGCAGCCGGGAGACATCCGTTTCAAGGATCTCAGCGGAGCCAGCGGAGTGCCTGACGGCATCATCAACAACGACTATGACCGCACCGTGATCGGAAGCTCGCTTCCAAGGATGAACTACGGAGGAAGCATCTTCTGCGCTTGGAAGGGTATTGACTTCAATATGACATTCCAAGGTGTGGGCAAACGGGACGCCCTGCTCACCGCACAGATGGTGCAGCCTCTCTACAGCTACTGGGGAAATGTTCCGAAATTCGTCGAGGGCAACCACTGGAGCCCGTTCAACACCGTCAACGAAAACCTTTCGGCGAAGTATCCGAGATATTCCCAGACCACAGGCACCACCTCACAGAATTACGCTGTGTCCGATTTCTGGCTGATCAACGGAGCGTATTTCAGGGTCAAGGACATCACCATAGGTTACACCTTGCCACGTAAATGGCTGGACACCATAAAAGTAAGAAACCTCAGGCTGTCTTGCTCACTCTCTGATTTCTTCACGGTCTGCCATTTCCCTAAAGGATGGGATCCGGAAGTCAGCTCGACAGGCTATCCTATCACCAAGAGTGTGGTATTCGGAGCAAGCATCAAATTTTAGGAGGACATACGATGAATATTAAAAGAATATTACAGATTGCCGCCATCGCGATTGTCGCGGTATCTTGCATCAACCTGGATCTCGCGCCATTGGACAAGCCGGCGACCGGTAACTGGTACAAGGACAAGGAACAGGTGATAATGAGCCTTAACACCCTCCAGCTCGTGCAGTTCTGGCTTTCCGACCGCACCGAGGCCGGGATGACAGCCGATATGGACGAATTCACTGACGACGCCGTCAACAGGAACTCGCAGAATTCAATGAAGCTCGGCACCACGACCGGCAACAGCTCCGTCAACATCAAGAACATCTGGAGCTACACCTACAAAGGAATCAGCCGGTGCAACGCCATCCTTGACAATATGCACAAGGCCAAGGACACTATGTCCGAGGAGGACTACAGGATGCTGGAGGGATGCGCCAGATTCTACAGAGCCTGTTTCTATTCAAGAATATGCATGCTCTTCGGAGACCCTGTGTTCTTCCTGAACGACATCACTCTGGATGTGGCCTACTCCACAGGCAGGACTCCGGTTCAGGAGGCACTTCCGAAAATAATGGAGGATTTCGACTATGCCGCCGAGAACTGTCCGCAGGCATATTCAGGACAGCAGATGGTGACAAAAGGCGCCGCCCTTGGAATGAAGGCCAGGACCGCGCTGTACTTCGGAACGATGTTCAAGTTCCAGGAGCAGCCGGACGAGGCCGCTTCCAGAAAATACCTTGAGATGGCGCGTGACGCGGCCAAGGCGTGCATTGACCTTGGAGTCTATGACCTGTACCCGGATTTCAGCGAGCTGTTCCTCAGCAAGACGCACAACACCTGCGAGGCTGTCTTCAGCATAGCCCGGTCATACGAATTGTCCGGCGGCAACGGAAACCAGTACCTTCACGGCCTCGGTGTCACATCCGGACTTCCGCGAATGCACAACGGCTACTGCTCCAATAATCCGACCTGGGATCTTCTCTACGCATTCCTTTGCGATGACGGTCTGCCTGTCAACGAGTCAAAGAGGTTCAACCCGAAGAACCCGTGGGAGAACAGGGATCCGCGTCTCAAGGCCACGCTTCTGGAGCCAGGAACGAATTTCTGCGGCATTGTCTATGACTTCCGCTTCAACGCGCTTAAAGTCTGGAGCGACAAGGCCGGCGGAATGGTGCCGAACAACGACAATATGCTGGTGAACACCGACCCTAAGCTGCCTTCAAGGACCGGTCTCATCAAATGCAAAGGCGTGGACGAGGACTGGACGGATGACTTCATCACGGCTCCGGACAAACAAATCCTCAGGTACGCCGATGTGCTCCTGATGTACGCCGAGGCGAAGATCGAGCTCGGAGAGACATCAGACGGTGAGGCCGCGGCGGCCATCAACAAGGTAAGGGCCAGAGCCTACAAGACCGCTCCGGAGAACACCTCAGCCTACCCTGCCGTCACGACCGCAGACCAGACCAAACTGCGCACGATCCTGAGGACGGAACGCCGTATGGAGTTCGCTGGAGAGAGGCTGCGTATGTACGATATGTGGAGATGGAGAATCGCCGAGAAGGCGCTCAACGGCTACGAGTGGGGATTCGCTTACAACAAGAAGGCCGAGCTTCAGAAACTTGGGGCCGACTTCATAGGCTACACCCCGGACGTGGACGAGAATGGAATCCCGGACCTCAACGGTCTATCCGCCTTCTCCGCCGCCCAGACAATTCACGAAAGACACTTCTACAAAGAGAAATGCTATCTCTGGCCGATTCCGACCAACGACGTGCTCGTGACAAACGGCAACATCCAGCAGAACCCTGGCTATTGATGTGATTTCTGAATATGAAAACAAACTTCTTCAAATTATTATTCGCGGTGGCTGTCCTTCTGGGAGGGTTCTCCCAGAGGGCGTCCGCCGAACTGAAGCTGATGTCCTTCAACGTCCGCTACAACACTCCGAAAGACACCGGTGTCCTGAACTGGGAGGTTCGCAAATACGCCATCCAGAGGATGATGGATTCCGTCAAGCCTGACGTGGTGGCGGTTAACGAGGCCAGGGCAAAGATGCGCGCGGACCTTAAGGAACTCCTTCCTGAATATGATATGATCGAGATCGAAGGCACAGGCTCGGGAAAAGGGGCCAACGCCGTGATCATCTACAACCGGAACACCGTCAAGCTGTTGAAAAACGGATGGTTCTTCCACAGCGCCACCCCCGATGAGCCGTCAATGTGCTGGGACGTGACCACAAAGCAATGGAGGGGCACGGTCTGGGGTCTGTTCAAGGAGAAAGCCACCGGAAAGAAATTCTACTGGTACTGCACACATCTTTGCCTTGGGATTCTGAACTGCGACCTTGAAGGAAAACTGAACTCAAGTCTGCTGAATCTGGATATGATGCAGTCGCAGGCCGACGAGAAGGCTACCGTCTTTCTGGCCGGAGATATGAACGCCTCCTACGAAGCCGATGACATCCGGCGGTGGGGGCTCCAACCATATTACTACTGGATGAAGGACGCCCGTCTCACCGCCCCCGAGAGCAGCGACGCGACCACGTTCAACGCGTTCGGCAAGATGGAGATAACCCGCAGACACGTGCTTGACTACATCTTCTACAGGAACGCCGACATCACGAAGTTCGAGACTCTGAACAGCCCGGACTGGGGCGTGCCTTACATCTCTGATCATTACCCTATAATGGTGACAGTCAATTTGAAATAAGAATATGACCAAGTCTGGAAAATCATCTCTTATCTTGATTCCGATTGCCTGTCTGGCCGCGCAGAATATGTACGGCCAGCAGACGAGACCTAACATCGTGCTTCTTCTGGCGGATGACTGGGGATTCCCTCACGCGACACCTTACGGGGACAGAGTCGTGGATTCGAGGGTTTTCGATTCCGTGGCCGCCGAGGGGATGCTGTTCACTAAGGCGTACAGCGCCGCTCCGCATTCCTCGCCATCAAGAGCCTGTATTTTGACCGGATGCTACGCCCACCGTCTTGGCGAGGCTTGCAACCTCAACTCGTACTTTCCACGGGACCTGACCGTCTATCCGGAAGTGCTTGAGAAAGCGGGCTACCTGACCGTTTATTGGCACAAGGGATGGGGGCCTGGAGTGTTCACACATACCGGCTGGGAACACAATCCGGCCGGGTATGAGGTTCAGAATCTGGCGGAATGGATCGAGCAGGCCCCGGCGGACAAGCCGATCTGCGCTTGGATGGGCAGCCGGCGGCCACACAGACCATATTCAGTGGGCACGGGAGAGGAACACGGATTCTGCCCTGACTCCTTGAAGCTGTGTCCGGATCTTCCGGACGCTCCTGATGTCCGCACGGATGTGGCTGATTATTATTACAATATTCAATTATTCCAGGACGAGTGTGAGGAGGTGATCAAAGCCTTGAGGAAATCAGGACGGCTTGAGAACACGCTGCTCGTTATGACCAGCGACAACGGCTACTCATTCCCGAGAGCCAAGTCCAACCTTTACGACCTCGGATGCCACATTCCGCTTGCCATCAGATGGCCGGGCGTGGTCGAGGCAGGTTCCGTCTGCGACGGCTTCGTCAGTCTGATGGATCTGACGGCGACATTCTACGAGGCCGCAGGCGTCAAAGGACCTTCCGGTATGGATTCCCGCAGTATGGTTCCTGTCCTGAAAGGGAAACGTGACGGCACACGCAAGGAACTTTACCTTGACAGGGAACGGCACACCAACACCAGACCCGGCGGCTACGGCTACCCGATGAGGGCCGTTGTGACCAAGGAATATCACTACATCGAGAATCTCCACCCGGAGAGGCTTCCTGCCGGAGTGGATCCGGTATTCGGTGACACGGGGAACGGCCCCGCGAAGGCCTATATGTCGTTCCACAGGGACGAATACCCGTCAGAAATCTTTGAACGGGCGTTCGGGTTGCGTCCGGCAAGGGAGCTGTACGATGTCAGGAACGACCCTGACAGGATCGTCAATGTCGCGGACTCCCCCGACTACAAGTCCATCGAGAAAAAGATGGCCCGCAAGCTGCACAGATGGATGCGCCGGACCGGAGACCCAAGGACCGACCCGAACGATATGTCTTTCGATGAATATCCTTACGTCCGCAAAGCGATGAAGGCTCTTGTGCTCGATATGGACGGCACGTTGGTGGATGCTGACGGAAATGTCCTCCTGTGGGTCAGCGAGAAGGTGAAGGAACTATATTCAAGAGGAATCAAACTCTATCTCACATCCTCCGAAAGCGAGGGGAAAGTCAAGGAGATCATCAAAAAGAGCCTTGAGGGAGTGGAGTTCGCAAAGGTGTACACCGGTACAGACACAGGTAACGTGGAAGCATATTCATCGATCCTTTCGGAGATTGTGAATGAGCTTGGAGTGACAGGAAGGGAGGTAACCCACCTCGGGGACGACGAAAGAGGGGTACTGGCGTGCAAGAAAGCCGGCGTGATTCCAGCAGGTGTAACCTGGGGTCAGCTCGACGCGCAGCAGATGCTCATCGCCGGAGCGAGCTACGTCCTTTCCGACGAGGAAGACCTCGCCCTGTGCCTGGATTTTCTTTAGAATGTGCCGCGGCGGATCATACTGAAATCACACTTGACCTTACGCGGAGTGTTGTCCAGTATCATCTCGGCTGCAAGCCGGCCCATCTGCTCGAAATCGGTGGAAATGGTCGTGAGTCCGTCAAGCACGATCTCCCTGATCGGGGAATCATTGTAGGCTATGATCCTGAAGTCCTTCCCGGGCTTCAGGTTTTTCGTTCTCGCCGCCCTCACAAGGTTTATCAGATCCATATCAAGCTGTCCGTTCACGATGAGGTAAACCTCGCCGGCGTGAACGATCCTCGGTGTGACATTGGAGTGGAAAACGCAGGAGATCTTGTTGTCCTTGCAGAAATCACTTATCGACTTGCAGGCGTACTCGTGGTAGAGACTGGACTGCGAGATGATGACATTCAGCTTCCTCAACTGTCTCAATTCATCGGCAGCCATCGAGAGCCCAAGAGCTGCGTCAGTCGCATAATCCTGATACACAGTTCCATAATTTCCAACAAGGTTGTCCAGTTTATGGTCAAGGATAATAAGCTTGCGGATCGGAATCCTGCGCAGGATTGTCAGGACCTGACGCTGCGTCTTGCTATCAAGAGGGAAATGCGGCGTGATGACGAACCAGTCATAGCTGTCAAGATATTTCCGAACATAGTAGTCCAATAGTTCCACCTGCTGGTTGTGCAGGTAGATGTTTATTTCCGCCTGCTCGCCGATGGTGGAGGAGAAAGACTCGAAAATCACTTCCTTCACGATGCTGAGCCTGTCAAAAAGCAACATAACACGCTTCTTCCGGTTAGAGTCCGGAGAGGCGATGAAATAACCTACACCTCTGGTGGAGTTGATGATGCCTTGATCCCTAAGAATCAGGTACGATTTCTTCACAGTCTCCTTTGACAATCCAAGAGACTCGGCCATCTCGCTCATCGAAGGAAGCATCTCCCCGCTTTTTAGCGAACCGTTCCTGATGCTTTCCTCTATCTGGTTTATTATCTGTCTGAAAGGCGGGACTATACTCTGCTCAACTATATTCAGATTCAATGGCATATTTCAATCTATCTTAACAAAGTCAAAATTACACGTTTTTTGAGTCATAAACAAATCAAGGCCACCGAAGGTCATTATGAATATACCCTCGATGGCCTGAAACAAAACCAATAGTCAACAGGCTCGTCAGAGGACAACCTCCTGATAGCCGTCCCTGAGCATTGTCTTGTGAACCATAACAGGCTCCTTGCCGAGATTCTCGATAACATACTCACCCATATCGGCAGGGACACAGACGATGTCCAGATAGTCCATATCGAAGCTGCGCTCCGGATGGGCAACGCTGCGAACCCTCACGTGGTCACCATCGACAAGGGCAAGCACGTGGAACCGCTCTCCGTGGGTGTCCTGAGGACATTCCGTCTCGAAATCCAAACGTCTGAGGCTGAAGTACAACTGCTCGTTCTCGCCGAGGATCAG
>CAVBMN010000075.1:0-1229 GCA_963596515.1 bacterium | reverse complement strand
GAAAGGCATCATCACGATGTTCTTAGGATCATCGGTGAGGAAGAAGAAATCAATGGCGGAATTGTGCAGAAGTTCCCTTCTGTTGCAGACAGCGACCTCGAAATCACAGTAATAGCAACGACGGATCACACGGTTGATCTGATCCGGACGATCCTTGCCGATGTTTGAATATTCTCCTCCGCGGATTCGCAGGATGGATGTCTTCGGAGTGACATCGAAGAAGCACTTCACATCGTAAAGCTTCCGGAATCTCGGGATAAGACAGCCATAGCCGTAAACAGCCACGACCTTGCCGTTTCCTTCCTTCAACGCGGCCACCTTCTCCTCGAACCTCGTGGCCTTGGCCTCGTCAAGAAGGCCTTCGTAGCCACCCTTGTAGATCTTGCCGTAGAGAAGCGTCGGATCGATCTTGGTGTCCCAGATGAGAAGAGGATCGATCATCTTGTCAATCTCCTCGCCGCTCTTGAAGCACTCCTTGTTCTGATCGACCGAGACGAACTCGACTCCGGCGATCCGGCATTCCCTCGCCACAAGGTTCAGGAACAGTTTCCAGTCCACCGTGGTATAGCCATCGAAAGCCAGGATCTGATTGGACTTCCGGGCGTTCTCTATGACAGAGGCCGCGAATTTCTTCGCCACGGCAGGTGTGCCTCCTGTAACTACCGCATTGATTGTCTTTTCGGACAGTTCCGGACGATTGACCGGTTTCGGGTCATCGAACGGAAACGGGTTGTACATAAAACTCATTTTCGTTTCTCCTATTTATCTGATATCATAAAACTCAAATCCCATAATCTCGGCGAACGCGGCCAGCTCAGCTCGCCAGTCTCCGTCCACGATGGCGTAATGCTGCGTCACGCCGACCTTGAGAAGCCTTTCGAACAATTCCTTGACCGGAACCACAGGGCGGAAGATGCTGTGTGAATATGTCGCCAGGATATGCTCTCCCGGAAGCGACTCGGCCTGGAAGCAGACCATCTTGTACTTTCCGTTCTCCTCGTAGATGCCGGTGACGGTCTTCATCCCCGTGCTGAAACGGTACCAGGCGAACGGTGCCCCGGCATATTTCCAACTGGTTTTCGCGAAGCGGACATCCCTGGCGATCAGTACATTGTCCTGCCACTTAGGGTCATTGTGGTCGTTCGGTCCGGCGTGTCCCCCGGCAAAGGTTCCGAAATCATTCTCGATGTGGAACGGCTCGATGAAATTCACGTGGCCACCTGAGATCA
>CAVBMN010000074.1:0-12678 GCA_963596515.1 bacterium | reverse complement strand
AGTCTGATAAAACGGAAACGCTATGATGAAATACAGATTTATGATAATCGCCGTGGCGTTGTCTATGGCATTGTTCTTCCTGCCGGCGGCACCGGCCGTTTTCGCGCAGGATGCTAAGGTCAAGGTGTCCGGAACAGTTCTGGACACGACCGGGGAACCGCTTGTCGGGGTCGGTGTGGTAATCAAGGGAACGAAGACCGGAGTGTTCACAGACATTGACGGAAAGTTCACGATCACCGCTGACGCCAACGCCGTCCTCGAAGTCTCTTCTATGGGATTCGTCACCGAGAACGTGAATGTCAACGGAAAGAGCAGCATAACGGTCAGGCTCAAGTCCGACTCCACTATGCTGGATGACGTGGTCGTCATCGGTTACGGTTCCGTGAAGAAGCAGGATCTCACCGGTTCTGTGACGAACGTGCAGATGAATGACATTAAATCGGCTCCGGCGCAGTCTGTGGACAATGCATTGCAGGGACGTATCGCCGGAGCGGACATTATGTCCACATCCGGTGAGCCTGGAGCCACCACGACAATCCGAATCAGGGGCTCGCGCTCCATCACGGCATCCAACGAGCCGCTTATCGTTGTCGATGGCATCATCGACGCGATCCACGACCTGAATGACATCAACGCCGAGGACATCGCGTCCCTCTCAGTGCTGAAGGATGCGTCATCCACAGCCATCTACGGTTCCAGAGGATCAAACGGTGTCATCATCATCACGACCAAGGCGGGTATGGGAACGAAGGGGAAACCGAACATCAGCTTCAAGGCCGATATGGGATTCTCACAGCTTCCGAGCCGTCTGGACATAATGAACGCGTCCGAGTTCGCGATCTACAGAAACGATCTGGCCTCCTTCGGAGCGGATCAGTACCATCCGGGACTTTCCATTTCCACTCCTATGGAGGGCAATGTCTATAGGGATCCGCTCTCGATGACAGGAACGGACTGGATCAAGGAGATAACACGCACGGCCCTTTACCAGAACTACTCTCTGTCCCTGACGGGCAAGACGGATGCCGGAAGCTATTACTCGTCATTCTCTTACAATGATTCCGAGGGTATCATCAAGGACAGCGGGCAGAAGCGTTTCACAGGACGTATCAAGCTGGACCGTCAGTTGTTCAAGTGGATGAAGATCGGCTACAACGGATCCTACACTTGGCGTCACAATGATGAGACCAAGTCTTCGATCGGCGGCACGTCGTGGTGGGGAGCGGCGCAATACCTCAGCCCTATGCTGAAGCCTTCCGACATCGAGAACACCTTGTACAACGGTGGCCAGAAATACAACAACCCTATCGCTGTCATCAACCTCAACACGCACTATCAGGAGCGCCACTCTATGAACCACGCGTTCTCGGCCGAGATCACTCCGGTGAAGAACCTTACAGTGAAGAGCATCCTTTCGTACTATCTCTACCAGAGGCATACTTACCGCTATTACAGCGGTCAACTTCCGGCCAAGGCAGAGAATCAGGGCGGTGATGCCTACCGGGCGGAGTTTGATGAGAACTCGATTTCCAACGAGACCACGGCTTCATATTCATTGAAGACAAAGAGCGGTCATTCGCTGACCCCGATGGTCGGTTTCTCCGCCTATCGCTACGCAGCGCACAACTTCACACTTTCAGGTTCCGGGTATATGGATGACGCTGTGCTTTGGAACAATATGACTGCCGTTCAGGACAAACAGACATATTCTGCGGGCACATCGTTCTCCAAGAAGACCAAGATGTCAACTTTCGCCCGTCTCGACTATAACTTTAAGTCAAGGTATTACATCACGGCCACCGGACGTTACGACGGTGCGTCGAACTTCGCGGCCAACAGCAAATGGGCGTTCTTCCCGTCCACGGCGTTGAGGTGGAATGTCGCCAATGAGCCTTTTATGAAGAATGTAAGTTGGGTGGACGATCTCGCTCTCAGGGCCAGCTACGGTATTACCGGTAACGATGCCATCAGCTCCTATCAGTCGCTCGCGGCCATCAACATCATAACCAGCGGCTACCTCTTTGACGGCTCACAGCCGGCGGCGGCCTACAGAAGCCGTCTGGCGTCACCTGACTTGACTTGGGAGAAGACAGCGCTGGCGAACCTCGCATTGGATATGTCCCTGTTCAAAGGCAGGCTCAACCTTACCGCTGAGGTCTATACGTCCAAGACCACAGACCTTCTCCTCTCGGTTCAGCAGCCTACGCAGACAGGTTATTCATCCCGGCTCACAAACATCGGAAGAACCTCCAACAAGGGTGTGGAACTTTCGATAGAATCAATGAATATCGCCAATAAGAATTTCCAGTGGTCCACGAACTTCACGATCTCGCACAACGCCCAGAAAGTGGAGGACATCGGCTCCGAGGATTTTGTGACGGCGTATTCATCTCCGGGCAACAACTCTTATATGATGTATGGTTATGTGAAAGGCTATCCGCTGAACTCCCTTTGGGGCTTCAAGTACGGCGGAACCTGGAAGAGTACCGAGGAGATCGAGCGCAATAAGGTGACCAAGACCTACGCCAACCCAAGCAATGTCGTCGGCGGCGCAAGGTACTATGACATCGACCATAACGGCACCCTTGACCAGAACGACCTCGTTTATCAGGGCAACGCCGATCCGTACCTCTACGGCGGTCTCCAGAACAATTTCTACTGGAAAGGGCTCAGGCTCGGGGTTTATTTCACATATTCTCTGGGCGGCAAACTGTACAACTTCAGCGAGTTCTATATGGCAGGCTCAACATTCACGAACCAGTACCGCTATATGCTGGACTCCTGGCATCCGGTGCGTAATCCGGAGTCCGACATCCCGCGCGCCGGCGCCAAGACCGACGCGGCCCTTGCCAGCGACTTTATGATCCACGACGCGTCGTATGTGCGACTCAAGAACATAAGTCTCGGCTACACCTTGGATCTCAGCAAGTTCAAGGCTCTTGTCAAGGATGTGACCTTCACCGTCAGCGGTGAGAACCTCTATCTTTGGAAGAAGTACAACGGATTCGACCCGGATGTCTCATCATCGGGAACCTCATCAACTCTGCGGCGACTGGATATCGGCGCGTACCCTAAGGCCCGCACAGTGATATTCAGCATTCAGGTAAGGTACTAAAAGATGAATATGATTATGAAACATAATATTTTGGCAATAGCGGCCGCAGTGGCCGTGTCGGGAATATTCCTCAGCGGATGTTCGCTTGATGAGGACACCTCGTCGCTCTACACTCCGGAGAACTATTTCGCGAGCAAGGCGGAGTGCCAGTCAGCGGTCAACGCCTGCTATACTCCTATTAAATCCATCTACACCTACACGTATTTTCTTGCGACGGAATGTTGTACGGATGTCATTTACTGTGGCTCGGGAACCCTTGACGCCAGGGCTGACATCTCTCCGGCCGTTCCTCGTTTCGGCCAGACCGTGTGGACCCAGGGCTATCTCGGAGTGCAGCGGTGCAATTTCGCCATCGCCGGCATCGAGGCCAGCAAGGCCATCACCGAAGAGGCCAGGACAGAGCTTCTCTGTGAGGCCAAGACCCTGCGCGGATTCTACTATCTCACGCTGACCAACTTCTTCGGTGACTGTCCTTTCTATTTCGATGATGTGACCGACAACGCTGTTATGAAGCGGATTGCGTCCCTTCCGAGAATGGATGCCAAGGCCACAAGGGATTCCGTCATCCTGGATCTTCAGAAGATCGCTCCGAAGGCCTCGCAGACCCGTACAAGCGACAATGAGGGACATCGTCTCGGAGCCGCCTGCTCCTATATGATCATCGCTAAGTGCGCGATGTGGAACAAGGAGTGGAATGTCGCCATCGATGCCCTCAAGGAACTGGAGAAGATCTATGGCAAGCTTTCGGACTATGACCTTGAGGAGAACATTATGTTCCGCAACAAGAACACGCCTGAGTCCATTATGGAAGTCCAGCACACCTACACTCAGGGAGGTTTGATCTACACCTCCAACCTGGCCTGCGTGTGTATGCCGACAAGAAAGACCACTAATGGCGTGACCACGTTCGACGGAGTCTCCATTCCTGAGCTTGGCAGCCAGTGCACGACCTGGGCCGCCGCCAGACCTAATGTATTCTTCTGCCAAGGTCTCCAGACGAAACTCGGCAAGGACAAGAGAAAATCTCTCAATATGGCTTGGGAATATGACGGGCATCCGTTCAACAGCGTCAACACACGTCCTTGGATGGGACCTAAGTTCTGGTGCCCGGATATGCAGGGAACCGCTGACGGCAACAACTACAAGGTGTTCCGTTTCGCGGACGCATTGCTGATGCTGGCCGAGTGCTACAATGAGCTCGGCGATGACGCGACGGCTGTGGAATATCTCAACCAGACACGTAACCGCGCCGGACTCGGTGACTACACCTACCGTACGAGCGCGCGTCTCCAGGACGAGATCCGCAACGAGCGCGCCCGCGAGCTCTTCGGCGAGTTCCAGAGGAAATTCGATCTGGTCCGTTGGGGAATATGGTACCAGGCGGTCACCGACTATTCTGACTATCAGCGTCTTCTTGACAACCTCGTGCCTTGCAGGGAATACTATCCTATTCCTGACAAGGAGGTCGTTTACTCGGGCAATGCGCTTGACAACAACGAGTATAAGAAATATGGACTGTAATAGAAATATGTTATGAACAGAATATCAATTAAATCCATAACGCTTTTCCTGCTGGCAGCGGTGTTCGCCGCCACTGGCTGCAACAACACCTTTGAGATGGATCTGCCTCTGGCCGTGAACAGCCGGGCTCTCGATCTTGAGGAGACATCCGGTTCCACGCATATCCTCGTCTATGCCGACGGGGCTTGGACAGCCAAGTTCACCGAACCGGTGGAATGGGCCTCCCTTGACCGTGTGAGCGGATCCGGCAACTCGGAACTGGTTCTTACCTACGCCGCCAACTATGGACTCTCCAGGCGGTTGAAGATCGCTTTGGCGAAAGGTGAATATGCCGACACGATCGCCATCAATCAGAAAGGAACTCTCACCGATCCTGAATTGACGTGGGGCTGTGATTCCCTTTCGTTCAACAAGGCCGCCGGAAAGGCTTCCATCGCCGTGTCCACCAACCTTTATTATTCACTTCAGAACGTGACTTCGGAGATTACATGGATAACCGAAGGCGCTGACTGGATCTCGGATGTGGAGTTTGACGGGAAGAAGGTCAACTTCGCTGTCTCGGAGAACAATTCCGGTGAGAAAAGGCGCGCGAACCTTGATTTCAAGGTCGCTGTCCCGGGAAACAGCGAGACCGATGACGATGACAAAGTCTTCAGTGTGCTTGTGTCGCAGGATTCCGAGGACGCCAGACTTGATTTTCTGGAGACGGACTACCTGAACGGCATCAAAGGCACGGCCTCCATTGACGTGGAGAACAACAGCATCTGGACTTATGACGAGGCCGTAACATATTCAGTGGAATACGAGCCTGCGGTAAGCGCGGAGGACGAGTGGATCTCAGATCTCAGACTCACAGAGAAGAAACTGTCCTTCAAGATTGCCGACAATATGTCCGGAGACTTCCGCAAGGCGACCATCAAGGTTCTTTTCAATGGCAAGGTTGTCGCCGAGAAGACAGTGACTCAGGATGTCTATCCGGTTGTCATCGACTTCGACAAGCTGCGTGGCTACCCTGTCGGAATCCTGACAACCAGAGAGTTCATCGAGGGCTATGTGGTCAGCGAGCACGGTAGCGAGAACATCTGCCAGAATCCTCAGACAGCACAGTTCAAGTTCGACGTGACCGAGAACAGCAAGACCGCTGTCATCGAGTCGGTTGACGGGAAATATGGCTTTATGCTCAAATTCGCCACCGTCGAGGACAACACTCTTCAGAGATATTCAAAAGTACGTGTCAAACTCCGTGATCTGACACTTTCAAAGCAGGCGGATCCTGAGTGCTACACGCTTTCCGGCCTTACGGCTGAGAACATTGTTTCGGCAACCGAGCCTAACCAGCGTGCCGTGCCTGTCAAGAAGATGTCTGTGGCTGACCTTCAGGATTCCGACATCTACACATTGGTCGCTCTCCAGAATATGGAGATAGTGTTCAAGGACGGATGCTACACGAACTGTACGGATGGATATTCATTGAAGACCTCATTCAATCCGGCGGGTTCGGGATCAGCGCCGCGTTGGGATGTGGCTCCGCTTCTTTTGACGGACAACACGGGAAGCACCATTTCGATGCTCACCAATTCCAATGTGGATTGGAGGCGCGACGGGACAGGTGTGGCACAAGGTTCAGGTACCTATACGGGTATCATTGTGGCTGAGACGCTTGTCAGATATGGTGACCGTGGCCGTTATCAGATCCGCCCTATGGTTGAGAGCGACATCGCCTTGGACAATGCCGCATTCTCCAAGACCATTGTGGAATGGAACTGGAATGATTCCAAAGGAGACGCCATTCCTGAGATTGGGGAAGGCACGATCACCGGTACATCGGTTTCCGCGGCTCAGGACTTCAACGCGCTGATTCCTAACAATGTCGCGACAAGCCGCACGGATGTGACATCGGGTACGGGAAACAAAGGTGTGGTCAACAATCAGGGAGCCTATTTCACAAGCACTTGGAAGGTCGGTTCCACATTCGACATCAGTTTCTCCACGGCCGGTATCTCAGGTACAAACCTTCAGTTTGGCTTCTCTTGGGGACACGGCAAGATGAACAACACCACGATCAATGTTCCTTCGCATTGGAAGTTGCTTTACTCTGTTGATGGCGGTACAACGTTCACAGAGTTCGTGTCTATGGTCAAGAACCGTTCTCTCGTCTGGTGGTCGAACACCCCTGTTGATGCGGCTCCGGGCTACACCGACCATATGTTCAAACTTCCTCAGGATTGCTTCGGCAAGGATAAGGTGATAGTTCGTTTCCAGGTGGTTGACAATGTCTGCGACATTGATCCTAAGGCGACCTCATCCACTTGGAAGACCGCTTTGTCCATCGAGAAGGGCACGTTCACCACATCCGGCAACCCATTGAGGTTCGGTGCGATCACTGTCAGGTATAACTAATGGTTATGATAGATATGAAAAACATAATAAGATATTCAAGTGTGCTTCTGGCCCTGGCCTCGATGTCGCTGCTCTCATCGTGTGATTACGATGATGCCGCCGAGATCGCCAAGGTGGAGCTTGGAAGCCCGAAAGGGGAGTATGTCATCAACGCTTCCGACACCACGTTCACCATCCCGGTATATTCAAACGGCAAGTACCATCTTGAGGTGCTTGACGGGGCGGACAGTTGGCTGCACGTCACCGGAGAGCCTTCGGAGACAGACGCGACTTTGACTCTGGCCTGCGATGTGAACGCTGAGTTCAAGAGAAAAGGCTCGCTGGCGCTGATCAGTGATGTGGATTCCAGAAAGGATACCATCGTCATCAAGCAGAAGGGCTGGCTCACCGCCAAACTCGGTATGGACAACACCTCGATCGTCGCTGACGGCGCCGCCGGCGTCATAAAAGCGGCCGTCAACACCAACATTCCGTTCGACTATATGGAAGTAGATAAGGAATATGCTGTCGAAGGCCCTGAATGGATTGAGAATGTGAATATTGTGGAGGCTGGTGAAGGAATGGGCAGTATGGAGTTCACTCTGTCCGGCAACCCTGATGCCGTGGCCCCGCGTGCCGCAAGCGTGCTTTTCTCCTACACGGACGGATGGGGAGACAAGGTCTCGCTGCTTGTGAACCTGCTTCAGAAAAGCGCCAACAACACATTGGGTGAGGTTCTCTCTATGGACACTTTCATTGATAAGTACGCCACAGGCAAGCAGATCAACGATTATGTCATTCTCGAAGGCTATGTTGTCAGCAATACCGCCAGCGGCAACGCCGGTGCGAATGAGCAGAAGACCACCTCTGCCATCGACTACACTGTTTCCAAGAGGACAGTCTATTTGGAAGCCCTGGATGGAAGCCGTGGCGTGTCTGTCCTTCTGTCGTCCGCCGAGGACAATATCTTCGAACAGTACGACAAGGTGCAGATCCTTATGCACGGAACCGTGGCCAACCTCAAGGAAGAGCCTTTGCGCTGCGACATCACCGGCGTGAACAAGACTATGGTGACATCCCGCGTCTCCGGCACGAAATCAGACATTCCTGTGAAGGAGAAGTTCATCAGGGACCTGACAGACAATGATGTCTATACCTATCTCACTTTGAAGGATGTCGAGTTCCCGGTCAGAAAAGGCTCTCTCGTGCCTGTCAACGACGGCTACACGGCCGCCACCAACGCCAACCGTTTTTCTGAATATCCTCGCCTCGTCCGGGACATCAACGGCGATGACATCTATATGGTCACGAACACCGTGTGCACCTATAGGAGCGACGGTACCCGTCTGCCTTATGGCTCGGGAAATATGTCCGGTGTCATCGTGCACGAGGCCTTCCCTCGTATGGACTGGAGAGACGGCGCCGACCCTGCCGAGATTGACGATGACCCGACGCTTGCCAACATCGGACGTTATCAGATCCGTCACCAGAACAAGAGTGATGTCTGGGGGCAGATGAAAGACAATTTTGAGGATGGCTTTTCCGCACTTTTGACGGAGTACCGCTATTGGGTTCCGAATAAGGCCGACACAACGATGTGTCCTTCATACGGCACGAACGGTTGGATGGATCACACCTATAGCCGTAAGTACACACATTCTGAAGCCAAGGAGTTCCTCAACAAGACCTACGTCCAGCATATGAACGGCGGCCAGACATTCGCTTACCTCGGTCCGGTCGGAAACGGCACCAATCCGCAGTTCCCTGCCGTTGACAAGAACAACACGAATGTCAATGGTTGCGGAATTATGCTGGATCTCGCCGACGGGCGTGACCAGGTAAGTCCGGATCTTGCCGATTTTGTCAGCTACAATCCGAATGGCACTGTGGAATGGGCCGGCCCGAACGCGAAGAACGCGGCGGTCAAGACCATCAATGGAACAGGCAGCAACTCCGGAAAAGGTTGGGTCACAAACACAACATTCACCGGTTACTACAACCAGTACTGGTGGGACTATGAGAACGAACGTCCTTACGCCTGGCTGTTCAATTTCTCGACGGCTGGAATCTCTTCGAATGTAGTGTCTATGCAGGTTTCTATGATGAACCAGGATCAGAACTACTTCGCTCCTCGTTACTGGAAGGCCGAGTGGTCTCTGACCAGCGACCAGTCGGCGGCCGCCGATAAGGATTGGCATCTGATCGGGGAATTCACCGTGCCGGATGTCTCGACCTGGTCCAACACCCTTTTCTCATCGACGGTAGGATTCAAGCAGGTCAATTTCGCTCTGCCGCAGGAGATTCTCGGGCACGACAACGTGTACATTCGCATCTGTCCTCTCAATGATCTTTGCAGCGATGGTTCCGACTATGCCAACGCGCATATGAAGGAGAAGGAGTCTGGGACAGCCACCAGTGTCATTGAATATTTCGCTATCCGTTACAACAAGTAGGGTAGTCCTCGGTTTATGAAGAGAGCCGGTTGTGTTATCACAGCCGGCTCTTTAACTTACAGAAGGTCACTTCGACAGGCTACTCCTTACTTATAGTTGTCAGACAGTAAGGCCCGGCGTAAAGGACGGTTCCATTGCTGAAAAGCGTCTGGAGTTCAGGAGTATTCTCAAGTCTGGAAGTCCGTGTGATGATGGTCAGAGGCTTGTCGGAAGCCGCGACCGCTTCAACAAGACGCTCCGGCTCCTTGCCGTAGTCGGTTATCTGACGGCCGATGTAGGCATCGATGTTCTCCGGCCGGTGCAGGAATACAGTCGCCACATCGGTGCCTTCCGGAACTTTGGCGCAGATCGCTCCGTAACCGATGTACGGATTGATGTCCTTTACGACCGCCGAGGCGGAGAACACTGTCAGGAACATTCCGGCTCCGAGAAGCAGTGCTGGGATATTCCAAACCTTTCTTTTGATGAGGAATAATATTCCCAAAGCATTGGACAGCGTCAGGAGAATGACACCATTGATTACCGGTGCTTTGCGGGCGAAAGGATATTCATTCAAAAGTTTATCCACCGCCGGGATGCGTACTGCTCCGAAGAGAACAATCAGCGCGGCCAACCCGATGATAGTGAATATGATCGAGAATATCCCGACAGACCAGCGCATCCAGCCTCGCTCTCCGATGCGGTCAAGCACGATCGGGAACAGATAGACGCAGAACGGGAAGACAGGCACAAGGTAGATCGGCAGCTTTGAACTGAACGAGGACAGCATCGCTATCGTGGCGATGATCGTGCAGAGGAACAGAACCTCTAAGTCGGAACGGCGCTGTTTGTTTGTTTGTTTGTTTGCGACAGAAGTGACAGGATCGATGCCCGAGGCCTCTGCGGCATTGGTCTTTCGTACCGGTAGCAGCGAGGTCACAAATGCTCCGACCAGCAACAGGCAGTACGGGGCCAGACACCATAATATTGCCACAAGATAGAACCAGAACGGCTTCGCGTGGGTGAAAGCGTTGACCGCCCGCCCGACAGTCTGTTTGACCAGCAGGTTGTCGATGTACTCCGCTCCACCCTCGAACCAAACGCAGGCCAGCCAGACGGCGGCAAGGCCAGCGATGATGCCCCAAGTCTTGAGCCCCAGATACTTGCCGAATCCTTTCCAGTCCCTTTTCACCGCAAGGAACACTGCGATTGCCAGCGGCGGCATCAGAAGTCCCACCGGCCCCTTTGTGAAAAGGGCGAGGAATATCCACACCGGAAGCATCACAGAGTCCGATTTCCGGGCACTTTCTCCGGTGTACATTCTGTAGAACGTCCAGAGTGCCAGCACTATGAACAGGCACATCAGCATATCCATCCTCAGCACTATCATCGTCCCGAGGAACATCACGCACGTGAGCGTCATTACCGCCAGCGCCATCCTGTCCATCACCGGCTTGCCTTTCATCACCCATTTGTCCATTATCCCGACGATGCCGAACGCCGGAATCGGCGAGAACATCGAAAGCGCGAGGCAACTGTGGTGACCGAACAACAGCCTGCACAGCATCACGATCCAGAAATAGAGTGGCGGTTTGTCGGCGTAAGGGATGCCGTGGTTGTAAAACGCGAATATATGCCCGTCCGCGATGGCCTCGTCCGCGATACTGAGGTACCTCAGTTCGTTGGACGGCGTGAAATCCCTCAGCAGCATCACAGGGAAAAGGCAGATGAATGTGAAGGCGAAGACCGTCATCATCGGATGGCGAGTTAATATGTTGCCCTGCCCGGGCTGGAGACTGTTATTTCGCATCTGACGATTCTTTTTTGCCTGTACCTAAAACAAGGTTCCTTATGTAAACAACAAAGCCGAACACCTGACCGAGGATCAGCACAGGGTCGAGCCTTATGATTCCGTAGATGATGATCATTCCTGAACCGATGATGCTGATGGTCCAGAAGCCTTTCGGCAGCACCGACAGATGTCTGCGGTGCGAGTAGATGAACTGGTAGATGAACCGCAGCGTGAACATCAGCTGGCCGGTGGAACCGAAAACCACGAGCCAGATGGGAATATCTTTGTTGCTGAAGAAATTCTGTGAATATTCCTGAGCGTCTTTCAGCAGTAGCAGCGCGGCCACAAACGGGAGGGCGGGCAGCAGGATTTTCGTGAGAGTCTTCATCCGGCTCCAGATTCCGTTGGCGTGCAGGTTCCAAAGATAGATGAAGTAGGCGATGAACTGTCCGAGGATGATGGAGAAGTCATTTCTCAACACTCCGTAGATGAACATCAGGCACGCCCCGATCACGCTGAAAATCCAGTAGGAAACAGGAGAAACCGACTTGTGCGCCTTCTCTGATTTCAGCCATTGGAGCGCTGTCCTCAATCCGAAGAATATCTGGGCGGAGAACCCAAGGGTGAGCGTAAGCCAAGTGGGAACGTTCTCAAACATATTCCTGGAGATTAGTTCCGCTCATCGTTGACATTGCCCTTGCCAACGGAGTAGTTGATGTACCGTGGCTTCATCCATCTGTAGGCGAAGCAGTCCGCGAACGGTCCCCAGAGCCTGTTCCAAAGGTGGAATTTCGAGGTTCCGGCCACTCGCGGGAAATGCCTTACCGGCACCTGTCCGAAACTGCCGCCTTCCTGGAGCAGTATCAGTGCCGGCAGGAATCTGTGCATCCCCTTGAACATCGGAATCCTCTTGGCTGCCTCCGTGCGGATGATCTTGAGTGGGCATCCGGTGTCCTTCGCTCCGTCGTGGGTCATCATATTCCTGAATCCGTTGGCGATTTTGGACTGGATCCGCTTGAACGCCGTGTCCTTGCGGTTCGCCCTGTAGCCGGTCATCAGGGTGTGATCTTTCATTCCGTCCAGCAGGAGATTGAAATCCTCCGGAGTGGTCTGAAGGTCAGCGTCCATATAGCCGACATATTCGGAGAAAGCATAGTCGAATCCGGCCTTGATCGCCGCGCTGAGGCCTACGTTCTTGGAGAAGCTGATGTAGAAGATGTCCTTGTTGCGGGAGCAGACCTCCTGGAGCAACCTGAGGCTGCCGTCCTTGGAGCCATCGTCCACAAACAGCGCGCACGTTGGTACCTTGCTGTGAGGAATGAACTCAGACAGAGCTTTTTCCAGATTGTGGATGTTGTCCTCCTCGTTGAAGACGGGCACCACAATGGTGAGAGCATATTCAGATGTTCTGTTCATATTTGAATATTAACTTGATTTCT
>CAVBMN010000073.1:0-12777 GCA_963596515.1 bacterium | reverse complement strand
TAAACTGACGGATTAATATAAACAACATTTGCGAAAACGTTTGCTCAAAGGGTCTGGCGCATGTATGTGGGATTTTTAACACGATAAACCGATAACACAGTTATTAAAATGAACAACATTGACAGAAAGAACATTCTTGTAATCGGAAGAACAAGCGTGCTGAAAAGCATAATCGCTTTGTGCGCTTCTGTGGTTCTGTTCTCGGTTGCCGCTCCGTTGGTCAGCGGATGCAAACCGGAATCGCATGAGGAGCCCGCACCTACGCCTCCTGATCAAGGAACCGATCCGACTCCTGACCCTAAACCCGGAGAATTGGCTTCCGTCTCAACAATGAAAATAGGAGAGACTTTCACAATTCCTTTGACGGGACAGTTGCATCTGCCTTACAGTGGAATCAAGCGGGGAGAGGAGATAGTTCTCACCCTAAGGTCGGACAACTCTGTGAGGTATAACCTGATCTGTACTTCCGCGAATGATTCTGAAGGCGGATGGTTCACGGTGCCTGAACATTTCATAGGTGCTATGTGCACGGTAAGCGCATTCGGCAAGACTGCCGAGACTTTTGTGTCGGTGGAAGACACGACGGCTGTTGACAAGGTTCCTGGAAGAACCGCTTACGGAAGAGTGATAGACTGGGATGGAAAGCCTGTTCCTGGAGTGTCAGTCTCCGATGGTGTCCTTGTCACCACAACTGATTCCGAAGGACGTTATTATCTTTCTTCAATGCGGAAGAACGGTTATGTTTTCATTTCGGTTCCGAAAAACTACCGCGTGGCTGTCAACCGTACCATTCCTCAATTCTTCAAAAGGTTCAAATCCGCATCAAACTCTGATTATGAGCTGAACACTTTCATCCTTGAACCGGAAAACAATGTGAGACACAGACTGTTGGCTTTCACGGACTGCCATCTTGCCAACAGGACGAATGATGTCAGTCAGTTCGACTTGATCTTCAAGAGTGACATCCGTGGTCAGGTGTCCAAGGCTAAAGGAGAGTCAATCCCTGTCTATGCGGTTTGTCTGGGCGACCTGTCATGGGATGAATGGTGGTACAAGAATTCATATTCAATAGAAAACTATTACAGAACCATGGAGGATATGGATATTCCGGTATATAATATTCCTGGAAACCATGACAATGATCCATATATTCCGGATGATTTCAGATCGGAGAATATGTTCCGCAAATGGATCGGGCCAACTTACTATTCATTCAATGTGGGGGATGTCCATTACATAATGATGGATAATACTATCTTCCGCAACAATGGCGCGTCGGAAGGGGTTGTCGGCGATGTTCAGGATTACAGCGAAGGCTTCACTTCCAATGAACTGAAATGGCTGGAGGCTGATCTGGCCAATGTTCCTGCGGGAAGTACCGTTTTTCTGGGAATGCATATTCAATATACCGGACGTCCTTCCGAAAAGACTGACGGGACTTTCCAGTTTGCATATTCTCTTCCTCCGGAGTATCGTTCGGAGATCGTGAGGCTGTTGGACGGGTTCGATGTGCACATAATAACCGGGCACACCCATGTGAATTATACGAACGAGATTTCTGACAGGCTTATCGAGCACAACATCGCCGCCGTCTGCGCGACGTGGTGGTGGACAGGGTATTACAGCTCCAACAGGGCTCATCTATGCCGTGACGGAGCGCCTGGCGGTTACAAGATTTTCGACATTCAGGCTGATGGCTCCGTCAAATGGTCGTACAAGCCGTTGAACAGGGATGACTCGTACCAGTTCCGTGTGTATGACCTTAACAATTGTTACATCACGAGGCAGGTGTTCTGCCCAGACGCCAAATCCAAGGTGACGGACGAGATATTCTCGAAATATGCTTATGGTTATGATAAGTCTCGTTCTGACAACAAGTTGCTGGTTAATGTCTTCGACTATGACGAAGGGTGGACCGTCAAGGCGCTTGAGGGAGGAAAGGAATTGAATGTCAAGAGGGTGGACGGCTATGATCCCCTCCATGTCGTGCATTTCAACATGGCCAGAATGAACACCAATTCGGCCTCTGTGACATTCCCGACCCTGAAGACTTCTCATCTGTTTGAAGTTCAGGCTTCCGATGCGACATCTTCCGTGACGGTCGTCGTCACCGACAGATTCGGGAATGAATACCGGGAGACAGTGTCACGTCCGAGGAAACTTTATGACATGTCCAAAGCATCAACGTATTAAACACATTTATAGTATGAAACGCCAATCATTATTAATCATGGCTTGTCTGTCCATGATAGCGTTCCAGTCCTGCAACAGGGATGACGGCAGCTATGTTGACCGTGTGCCGATCTTCAATGTCATCGGACCGGGCGACTCGGACAGCAACGAGATCTCCATTGACGGAAAGGCTCAGACTGTGAAATTTACGGTCATGGCCACGGAGGAGTGGACAGCGTCTGTCTCCAACGATGCGTATTCCGTGACCCCAGCTTCCGGTGGAGCCGGCAAGACCGCAGTGTCTCTGACCGCGCCGAGCAACGAATCCGGCTCTGTGCACAACGCTGTGGTCAAATTCTCATTGAATGGAGGGAAAACGTATGAATTCAACTTGTCTCAGGCCGCCCAGAAGCCATATCTTGAAGTTGACCTTCATGATGTCGCCGTTACCGGTGACGGAGATGAGTTTACGGTCACGGTGGACACGAACCAGCCGGATTGGACCTATGAATTTGACGGAACGGTCACTTGGATAACCGAGAAAGGCAGGACCGGGACTTCCGTGACATTCGTTGTTCCGGAAAACGAGACAGGCGGAAAACGTTCCGCTGACATCAGGTTCTTCGCGACCGCCGCTCCTGAGCTTATGGATTATGTGGCTGTTACGCAGTCTTCCCCTGCTGTCGCTCCGACAGCGGATCTTCTCGATGTTGTATTTGGCGCTGACGGTACTGCGAAGGATGTTTCCGGCATGTCCATGAGTGTGATGTCCGACAGGCTGGATGCGGATGTCTCCACGGCGTATAACGACAGGTTCGGTTGCTATTCGGCTGTTTTCAACAATTCGACCATAGCCAGAAGCGGTCTTGAGAAGGGTTATTATTACATCCCTTACACCACATCTTCCGACTTCGCGAAAAAGCTTGAGGATGGTTTCTCTTATGAGCTTGTGTTCTGTTCCTACAATGATCCGATAGCCAAGCAGGTCAAGCCGTTCTCTTCCACTCAGGCCGGAGGTCTCGGCATGTGCTTCAGGGCAAAGACCGGAGAGATAAACTTCGAGGTCCATGTCGGCGGCTCATGGTGCGAACTGTATAGCGGAGTGCTTCCTCAGAAAGGACAGTACTATCATGTCGTCGCCACATGGGACAAGACAAACGGTCTTGCGATGCTTTATGTTGACGGCAAACTCACGGCTTCCGCCAACACGACCGGAAATCTCAAATTCATGGACACAAGCGTGGACAAACGCTGGTTCGGAATTGGTGCCGATCCTACCGGAAATGATTTGGGAGAGGCTTCTTTCTATGGGGAGGTTGTCAAAGCCCGTCTGTATGACGCTCCTGTAAGCGCGGATGAGGTGAAGGCTCTTTATAAACTTGTAAAATAGTAACGTATGAGAATGATAATCAGGAATATGATGTCAGCTTTGCTGGCGTTGGCCTTTCTGGCGACGGCGTTCCCGTTTCAGGCGGTTGCCCAAAGCCGCTCCGTCTCTGGCAGGGTCGTTGATGAGACAGGAGAAGGGGTGATCAGTGCCGCTGTGACCAACAAATCCACACGTGAGGCGGTCATAACGGACAATAACGGATATTTCACCATCACTGCCGAGAACGGGCAGGTTCTCAAGATTGAAATGCTGGGATATCAGGATAATGAAATCACCTATAGCGGAAAGTCTCCATTGACGGTTGTTCTTCAGGAGGACAATCAGATGCTTGATGATGTGGTTGTGGTCGGGTATGCCACCCAGAAAAAGATCAACGTCACAGGCGCGGTGTCTTCCATCTCCGGCGACCAGCTTAACGCGAGACCTGTCACATCGGCCTTGCAGGCGCTTCAGGGTGCGGACCCGTCCGTGAATATTCAGACATCGTCAGGTAACCCTACCAGCTCGGCGTCGATAAACATCCGTGGTGTCCCGTCAGTGAACGGAGGTTCTCCTCTGATTCTGGTGGATGGTGTTCCGCTTTCACTGAACCATATCAATGCGTCAGACATCAAATCTGTCTCGGTCTTGAAAGATGCCTCCGCAAGCGCGATCTATGGAGCGAAGGCTTCCGCCGGAGTCATTCTGGTCACAACCAAGAGTGGCTCGGAAGGCCGCACTAAGGTATCATATTCATTCAACGGTGGCTGGGTGATGCCGACCACTTCCACGGATTTCATCTCCAATGGATATGATTGGGCCAAGGCTGTGGATGAGGTGTATTATGCCCGGTATGGCTACAGCGCGTTTACTTATACTGAGGATGACTGGGCTCAGCTTGAGGCCAGAAGGAACGATAAGACAGAGAATCCTGACCGCCCGTGGGTGACTGTGGGTAACGATGGAAAGTACCATTATTATGGAAACTATAACTGGTACAGGGCTCTTTTCAATGACCACCGTTTCCAACAGCAGCATGATGTCTCCGTTTCCGGTGGCAATAAGGCTGTAAAGTACTATGTGAGCGGAAAATACTATAATCAGGAAGGACTTTTCAGCGGTCCTGCCATTTCCAACAAAGAGCGCTTCGACACTTATGCGTTCCGCGCGAAGATCGACGCCAACCTTTATAAGTGGGCCAAGTGGAGCACGAACGCGTCCGTCAACTATATTCATCAGATGTACCCGGGAACCACAAACGAGGCGATGACCATCTCGGCGCTTGACCAGGCGTTAGGCCCGATGTTCGTCCCGAAGAATCCGGATGGTTCCTATGTCATGTACCCTTATGACATCAGAGGTGTCGGTGTGGGAAAGGGACGCGGAGCCATTCTTACGTACGACAACAACAGACACGACATCAACAACAGGACATTGGCTTTGTCCAACACCTTGGAATTGACTCCGTTGAAAGGGCTCTCGCTGAAGGCGACCTACAATATCTCGAATTATAACAGACTCTATAAGGACCGCAATCAGGCGGCCACTCATTCCAGAGTGATAGGCGAGATTGTCACGAACACCTCTTATTCGAAGGATGAATATCGCGAGAGACATTATGATTACACAATCCATAGCGTGGATGTCGTCGCCTCGTATAACCATACGTGGAATGATTCTCATCATTTCAATGTCTTGGCCGGTATGAACCATGAGCGGAAGAGAACGACGGATCTTACCGTGGATCAGTTCGGTGTGGGAAGTTCTAATCTGAACACATTCAATTCTGTGACGGATGACACATACTATCAGATAGCTCAGGACATCACTGCGTACAAGACGCTTGGTTTCTTCGCCCGTGTCAATTATGACTACAAGGAGAAATACCTGTTCGAGGCTTCCATGAGGGCTGACGGAACATCCAGATTCGCGAAAAATCATCGTTGGGGGTATTTCCCGTCAGCGTCCGCGGGTTGGAGATTCTCCAAGGAACCGTTCCTGGAACCGGCGAGGTCATGGCTGTCAGACGGTAAGCTCAGGCTCTCGTACGGCTCGCTCGGCAACCAGCAGGTAAGTGATTATCTCTATATGCAGACAATCTCTACCGGAACACTCGGTTACCTTTTTGACAAGAACGGCAAACCAAAATATTCCAGTGTCTCCGCGCCGATGTCTTCGAATCTGACTTGGGAGACCGTGAAGACATACAACGCCGGTCTGGACTTGTCGTTCCTTGACGGAAGGCTGAACTTCACGGGGGACCTGTTCCTGCGCAAGACTGAAGACATGCTTACCACATCTCTCACATTGCCAAGCGTCTATGGCGCCGCCACTCCTACTGAGAACTGTGCGGATCTCCGCACCAACGGATGGGAGATCGCCGTATCCTGGAAAGATGATTTCAAGCTTGCCTCCAAACCTTTCCAGTACGGGATCACCGCCACATTGGGAGATTATGTGACCACGATCACGAAATACAACAACCCTGATAAGATATTCAGTGATTATTACGAGGGAAAGACTCTTGGAGAAATCTGGGGATACCACGTTCCGAGACTCTTCAAGTCTGACGAGGAGGCTGCCGCCTACCAGATAGCGGTGCACAACGCGTCTAATGTCTATCAGCGTGTTTACAACATGTCCGGTGGCGGCCAAGGCTATCTGATGGCCGGAGACGTGATGTTCGAGGACGTGAATATGGATGGCTACATCAACAAGGGAGCCGGCACGGTGGATGATCCCGGAGACATGAGGATCATCGGAAACTCCCTTCCGAGGTATAACTATTCGTTCCGTTTCGATTTCAATTGGAACAATTTCGACTTGTCAGTGTTCTTCCAGGGAGTCGGCAAGCGCGATTGGTATCCTACGGCGAATCCGGAGGATGTGTACGGCGCGACCAGATTCTGGAATCTGTACAGCTACACCATGATCTCATTCATCTCCAAGGACTACAAGGATAATGTATGGACAGAGGACAATCCGGACGGATATTTCCCTCGTCTGCGTCCTATCCAGACTTATTCGGGTGGCCCGCTGGCTCAGACGAATGACAGGTATCTTCAGAAAGTCAATTATTTGAGGCTCAAGAATATCACTTTGGGGTACACGGTACCGTTCAAGAGCAGTGTGATCTCATCCTGCAGGGTGTTCTTCACTGCGGAGAATCTTTACTACTGGTCTCCTTTGAAGAAGTATTGCAAGACCATAGATCCTGAGCTTGCGGTCGCCACCGGAGTATATAGGTCCGGTACAGGAACCGGTTACACCATCCCTTGCACAGTCGCGTTCGGCGCCAACATTAACTTTTAAGGAGGACTGAAGAATGAAAAAATATATCAAAGCTATGCTTGCGGT
Organism: bacterium; assembly: GCA_963596515.1. Taxonomy (GTDB): domain Bacteria; phylum Bacteroidota; class Bacteroidia; order Bacteroidales; family UBA932; genus Cryptobacteroides. Next base: position 5,879 of record CAVBMN010000073.1, on the reverse strand, counting down.
CTCGGCCGCTGTCATGACATTATCCGCCTGCGATCTTGATCTTATCCCGGAAGATGAGGTCTCGCCGGAGAACTATTTCGAGAACGAGTCGGACTGCCAGTTGTGGTGCAACAAGTTTTACAGTGATATTTTAGAGACACCGACACTCGGTTCCACGACAGATTTGTACATGTCGAACGGAATCTCCGCCTATGTCTCGGGAAACCGCAATCCAGCCACACAGAGTTGGTCGTTCACTGCTCTTCGTGACATTAATTATCTGCTTGAGCATCTTGACCAGTGCAAGGACAGGGCGGTGGCTAACAAATACGAGGCGGTAGGCCGGTTCTTCCGCGCGTATTTCTATTTCAAACTGGTGAGGGCGTATGGCGATGTTCCTTATTATGACCACGTTCTTGGCTCCGCGGACAAAGACATCTACAAGGGCCGTGATGACAGGGGATATGTCATGGACAAGGTTCTGGAGGATTTCGATTTCGCCATAGCGAATCTCCCCGGGACTTGGGAAGAGTTGAACACCAGAGTCACCAAATGGGCGGCTCTCGGCTATGCCAGCCGAGCCGCGTTGTTCGAAGGAACTTTCCGTAAATATCACGGAATGGATGATGCGGACAAGTACCTTAACGCGTGCGCTGAATATGGCAAAGCCTTCATTGAAGGCTCTCCGTTCTCCCTGTATAACGAAGGGGCGACACCTTACCGCGATTTGTTCTCCTCTGTGGACGCAAAGACGCAGGAAGTTGTCCTTTGCCGGCACTATGACATGCAATACGGAGTGGTGCACGGTCTTGGAAACCAGATTTCCTTCGGCCGTTCCTCTCTGACCCGCCGTTTTGTGAACCATTACCTTATGGCTGACGGGACACGCTTTACCGATAAGGACGGTTGGGAAACCATGTTTTACATGGATGAGGTCAAAGGCCGTGATCCAAGACTCGCCCAGACGGTGCTGTGCCCTGGGTATGTCCAGGTCGGAGCGTCTTCCGTCACTCCGTGCGAATTTTATTCTTGGACAGGCTATGAGCCGATAAAGCACGTTCCGTCCGCTGAAAGATGTGTGTCATCCTCTGATGACACAGACTGGATTCTTCTCCGCGCTCCTGAAGTCTATCTTAACTATGCCGAGGCGAAGGCCGAGCTGGGAACTCTCACTCAAGGAGATCTGGACATCTCAGTGAACAAGATCCGCGCGAGAGCCAAGATGCCGTCGTTGAATATGTCCGACGCCAATGCTTCGCCTGATCCGTATATGATTCAATGTTATCCGAACGTGAACAGAGGGGAGAATCGCGGTGTTATTCTCGAAATACGCAGGGAAAGGACCGTGGAACTCGCGCTCGAAGAGCCGGAACGTGTTTGGGATATGTTCCGTTGGGCTGAGGCGAAACAGTGTCTGCAGCATTATGTCCCTTGGTATGGCGTTTATGTTCCGGGTCTTGGCTCCTATGACACTACCGGCGACGGAAAGGCTGACGTGGAATTCGTCAAGACAGCCACAGGGGCTGTAAAGATCAAGGTAGGAACCAAGATACAGGATGTTGTCCTGTCCAATGGCGACAGTGGCTATATCGTGTCGTACTCCACAACGGATTATGGCTATCTTTGGGACGACGCCAGAGATTATCTGTGGCCTATTCCTGCCAAAGACCGAACACTGAACCCTAATCTCAGCCAAAATTATGGCTATGTGGATGGCGTTGATTAATAAATTGTTGAGAAATGAATAAGTTATTATATATTGCTTTGTCATTGGCCTGCGGCCTGACTGTTCTGTCTTGCGAGAAAACGGAAGAACCGTCCATTGTTGTGGACAAGACAGAGATTGAAGCTGAGTTCGGCGGACTGCAAGAGACAATCGGTGTAAAGTGCAACCGCGATTGGTCCGCCACTTCGGATGTGGACTGGATCACCATGTCCCATGCCGCGGAGGATGCTTTCGAGGCTCCTTCCTACATACTGGTGACAATCCAGGCCAATGATGGCGAGACCAGAACGGGAACAATCACCATCGCCTCCAAGTCTGATGGCCTGAGCGCGAATGTGATTGTCAGGCAAGGCGAGAACACCGAGATCATCAGAAACGCGGACCGCTTTGTGGAATACCTGAACCTCGTGAAAGAGGGCAAGGCGACCGATAGTTTCAGGCTTGGCGCGGACATCGACCTTTCAGGAAAGACCTTGCCGGAAATCTCTCAAATGAATTATACCTTTGATGGTCAAAATTATGCGATTAAAAATTGGACATCATCATCAAGTTTGTTCGGTAAGATCGGCAGCGGAGCCACTGTCCGGAATCTTGTCATCGACGCCTCTTGCTCGTTGACCATTCCTGAATCTGAAGGAAACTTCGGGTTCATCTCCACTGAAAATAACGGGACCATAGAAAATGTGGTCAATGCCGCTTCGGCCTCCGCTTCCGCCATCGCTGCTGGAAACAAAGGCTTGATCTGTGGGGTCAACACCGGGGTCATCTCTAATTGCACGAATAAGGGAGATCTCATCGTTGCCGCTGATGCGGTTATGGAAGATGCTCTCTGTGTCGGTGGTGTGGCGGGCGCAAGCGCCTCTAAGGCCAGGATGTACTCGTGTGTGAATGAAGGCTCGGTTTCTGTGTCATTGTCAGGCTCCAAGACTTTGGTGGCCGCGGCCGGCGTGGTCGGGAACTGTGAGTCTGAAATCGGTTCTTGCGACAACAAGGGCTCAGTCTCGCTTTTCTGCGAATCGGCTGAAGGCAAGGCCGACGGCTGTTTCAAGGCTGTGTCGGCCGCCGGTGTGGCTGGAATCGTGTCATGGGAAAACGGAAATGTCACAAACTGTTCCAACACAGGAAGCGTGACGTTCAGGGGCGGTTATTCTCTTGGCGTGCAGACGGTCGGTAAAATCACCAAGTTCTCGTCGAACGTGGCAGGCGTTGCCGGAATCGCATATAAATGCGCATTCGTGAATTGTAGCAACACGGGCAGACTGACGAGCCACATCGGTGACATCGGCAATGCCGCGTCGGTATATCAGACAACATCCCGTCAAAGTGTCGGTGGTGTCATTTCGTCTCCTTGGGGGAAAGTGACCGATTGCACGAACAAGGGTGAGATAGATGTCGATTGGGTGACCGTGACCCATAGCGCGGCTCTTGCCAAGAATTTTGTGGGTCAAGTCGGCGGTGTCGTAGGCGGTGACTATAATTCGGATCAAGTCTCATCGTCAATGGAAGGCTGTGTCAATGAGGGGAACATTGATATTGTGTTTGATGCGTCTCAATCCAACAGCGCCTTCGGCGGAGTTACAGGTTGGGGTGGCAGGGAAGCCGCCACAGGAGTCAATGTGATAAGGAACTGCAAGAATTCCGGTTCGCTTACGCTCGACGGGTTCAGCAAGACAAGATTGGGAGGAATTAGCGGATCTCCTGTGAAAATTGAAGATTGTGTAAATTCCGGAGAGGTTTATCTTAAAGGCGGTCTTACCAGTTGTTCGGTAGGAGGTATTGCGGGATTCGGAAATTTTCATAATATTAGCGGTTGCGAAAATTATGGAACAGTGAAGAGTGACGTCAAGCTTGCCGGTACTGAGACTTCCGCGCAGGGAGGTCTTGGAGGTCTTGTCGGAGCTGTCGGCAACACCGCGATGACATATTCCGGATGTAAGATTGATTGCATAGTGAGCGCTCCCGCAGGTTCGGCGGCATCGATGCTTGTAGGTGTGATAGGCCACAACAAGTCCGGCGGAAAGGCTTTCGCGGTGGGTACCGCTGATTCTCCGAACAAGATTAAAGGCTCATTCTCCGGAACAGCCTTGACGGCGGAGAACTATCAGACCTACATGCGCCGTCCGGATTTCAAGTTGGTGAATGCGGGTGTCACATTCAATGTGGAATATTTGAAATAATTGAATATGATGAAGAGATTAGTTTGTGCGGCATTGATGATGGCGTGCGTCATGTCTTTCGCCGTTGGAAAGGATAGGGTGGCGCGAGAGCCTATCCGGGTGATCTTCGATACCGACATCGGCAATGACGTGGATGACGCGCTGGCTTTGGACATGCTCTACAAGTATCAGGATCAGAAGGTTGTGAAACTTTTGGGCATTCTTACGAACAAGGACACCAAGTATGCTCCGGAGTTTGTGGACATCATGAACACATGGTATGGCTATCCAAAGACTCCGATAGGGAAGATAACCGGCGGAGTCCGTCTGGATGATTATGTGAACTATGCGGAGAATGTCTGCGTGCTGAACAATGAGGATGGAACGCCGATGTTCAAGCGTAGTCTCAAGAATTATGACAAACTGCTTCCGTCCCATATACTGTACCGTAAACTGCTTGCCTCGCAGCCGGACAACTCTGTCACAATCATCACGGTAGGCTTTTCCACAAACATCGCCCGCCTTCTTGATACTCCCGGGGACAAGTATTCTCCTTTGACAGGCAAGGAACTGGTCGCCAGAAAGGTGCGTCTGCTGTCGGTCATGGGAGGGGATTTCATAGAGAATCCCCGCGCGGAATTCAATATTGTCAACGACATCCCTTCCGCGAAGAAATTGTTCTCCGAGTGGCCCGGCAAAGTGGTGGTCTCTCCGTTCGCGGTGGGCAAGGCCATCAAGTTCCCGGCTTCCGTCATCGAGAATGATTTCAATTGGGGCGTGAGTCATCCGATGGTGCAGGCTTACCTGCATTATCGCCCGATGCCTTATGACCGGCCGACGTGGGATTTGACCTCTGTTCTTTATGCCGTGAAAGACGCGGGGGATTTCTTCGGTGTGTCAGAACCAGGGACAGTGACCGTCACGGATGACGGCCATACCATATTCACGCCATCACCGTCCGGCAATCATGTCATCCTGTCGGTGGACAAGGAGCAGGCGGCGAGAGTGAAGGACTACTTCATAAAGTTGATAACCACTAAACCACGCAGTGTCAAGTAACTCTTGCGGTTGAATAAGTTTGTGATATTCCTTTTATGGGGGGCGGCTATGATTTCTGGCCGCCCTCTTATATTTTCAGTCCGTGTCTTTCCGCTATCGTTTATATTCAAAAATAAGTGTGTTTGTTTGACAATATGAGGTTGAAGTGGTATTTTTGCATATAGACAAATATAAGCGAAAAATTAATACATAATGAAAAGAATATTATTGGTGATTTTGGCCGTCATCACTCTTCTTCCGCTTTCGGCGCAGACCAAGCCGACGCAAAAGGAATATCTTGACCGCTATCAGTTGCTGGTCTCCAAACTCGGCACCGGTGGAGTGGGCATCGAGACCCTTCTCCAACGATGGGGAAAGGATTATCCTGAGGACACCGACATGTTGCTTGGCAAGTTCTCGTACTATCTGACCAAGAGCCAGTCTTCCTCGATCGAGGTCAAGGATGCCGCCAAATATCTTGGCAACGCTCCGACCCTCACTCTGAAGGATTCGCTCGGCAGGGACGTGAACTATTTTCAAGTCATCAACTATGATGATGAGCTCTTCGGGAAAGCCACTCAGGCGATTGAAAAGGCCATTGAGTTGAATCCTGACCGCTTGGATCTCCGCCTGTTCAAGATTTCCTCTCTGATAAACTACGAGAAGGACAGCCCGGACATGGCGCTTGCCGGTCTCAAGGCTCTGATCGACTACAATGGCCACAGCCATCCGGTTTGGGAATATCCAGGCGTTGAGGCCGGCGATGACCTTTTCCCGTCCGTTATGCAGGAATATTGCTACGCCTTCTTCAAGATCGGCACTCCGCATTGTTTCGAGGCGTTCAAGGAACTGTCGGAGAAGATGTTGGGTTATTATCCGAACAATACTGTCTATATGACCAACATCGGATCTTACTATCTTGTTTACAAGCATGACAGCAAGGCCGCTCTCAAGATGTACAACAAGGTCTTGAAAAAGAG
>CAVBMN010000072.1:0-12794 GCA_963596515.1 bacterium | reverse complement strand
TCCGGAACGACTGTAAGAATGTCAATTCGCATAGAATATTATTTTTCCTTTTTGCAAAAATAGGCTTTTTAATTGTTTTTTTAGGTATATTTGCGCTTAGTAATTTTTAATAAATAAGTTGGTGAGGATTCGCGAATTAATTTTTAATTATTACTTAAGTAGAAATCTTATAATTTAACTGCTTTATGAGTGAAGGTAATATTCCTGAGGTTAACCAGACCCCAGATGTAGAGGAAGCTCCAAAGGCTCTCAATGAGAATGTAGAAAATCCAGAGGTGCAGGAGACTGTCGAGACGGTCGCTGACAAGACCGAGGAAGTCCCACAGGAGGTGGTTGACGTGAATGACGGTGGTGAGGAAGCCGCCGGGAACGAGGAAGGCGGAGAGGCTCCGGTTGATCTTGGAGGTCTCACGCTCGCCGAATTGTCGGACTTGTTCGACAAGCTTTCCCAGGCCGATGACAGGATGAAGAGGTACAAGGAGGCCGAGGCCATCAAGTCCGCTTTCTACAAGAAACTCTCAAAGGAGAAGGCTGAGGCCGGCTTTGGAGCGAAGGTTGACGAGCCGTCGTCAAGGGAGGATGTGATCGATGAGGTCGCCCCTGCGGCTCAGACCGAGGAAGTCAAGGACAATCCGTTCGAGGCCATAGAGACTGCTTTCAAGGGTGTCTATGCCAACTATAAGAAAGAACGCGCTGAATATAACCGCCAGCAGGATGCCCAGAGGGAGGAGAATTTCGCTCAGAAGCAGGCTGTGATCGAGGATCTTAAGAACCTCGTGGAGAAGCAGGAGGATGTGAACTCCACATTCCCGGCCTTCCGTGAGCTTCAGAACCGCTGGAGGGAGATCGGCCCGGTTCCGGCCACGAAGTTCCGTGACTTGAACGACACATACCAGTTCTATGTGGAGAAATTCTACGATATGGTGAAGATCAACAGGGATCTTCGCGACCTCGATTTCAAGAAGAACCTTGAGGCCAAGGAAGGTTTCTGCGAGGCGGCAGAGAAACTTTCTGAGAATGATAACGTAGTCGAGGCTTTCCGCGAGCTCCAGAAACTTCACGAGCAGTGGAAGGAGTTCGGTCCTGTGGCAAAGGAATATCGTGATTCCATCTGGGATCGCTTCAAGGCCGCCACAGCCGTCATAAACAAGAAATATCAGGCCTATTTCGAGGGCCAGAAGGAGAAGCAGCAGGAGAACCTGGTCGAGAAGACCGAGCTCTGCGAGCAGGTTGAGGCCATTGCAGAGAAGGATGTCAAGTCTTCCAACGAGTGGAACTCTCTCTCTACCGAGATCGAGGAGATCCAGAAGACTTGGAGGACAATCGGATTCGCCACCAGAAAGGAGAACCAGAAGATTTACGACCGCTTCCGCGCCGCCTGCGACAAGTTCTTCACCCGCAAGAGGGAATATTACACCCAGTTCAAGGATTCGATGAACGAGAACATGGAGAAGAAACTCTCCCTGATCGAGCAGGCCGAGGCCCTGAAGGACAGCAAGGAATGGAAAAGGACCACCGAGGCCTTCATCGCCCTGCAGAAGCAGTGGAAGGAGATCGGAGCCGTGCCTCGCAAGAAGTCCGAGCAGCTTTGGAAGCGTTTCCGCGCCGCCTGCGATGAGTTCTTCAACGAGCGCGACAAGAACGCCAAGCCGGAGAACGACTTCCACGGCAACCTCAAGGCCAAAAAGGCTCTCATCGAAGAGATCAATGAATATGTCCTCTCAGGTGACGCTGCGGCTGACCGTGAGGCGGCCCGCGCTTTCGCCGACAAGTGGCAGGGGATAGGCTTCGTTCCGTTCAAGGAGAAGGATGCCGTCCAGACCGCCTACACCGAGGCCATGCAGGCCAAGTTCCCGGACTTCTCTCTGAGGGCTCCGAGACAGGGTGCCGGCAACGGTGGTAGGAACGGAGGATTCTCCAGAAAGCCGCTCAGTGAGAAGGATCGTCTTGTGCAGCAGTACAACAAGCTCCAGCAGGACATCGACACCTACGAGAACAACATCGGTTTCTTCTCGTCATCGAAGAACTCCGCTCCTCTGATCCAGAAGATGCAGGAGAGAATCGATGCCGCGAAGCAGGAGTTGAAGGATCTGGAGGCCAAGATCCGCAAGGCAGAGGAGAGCGAAGAAGAGAAGTAATCAGGAATGGATAAGAACACAATCACAGGTATTGTCCTGATAGGCTTGCTCCTGTTCGGCTTTACCTTCTATCAGAACAAACAGTATCAGAAACAGGCCGCCTATCAGGCACAGTTGGATTCCATAGCGCTGGTCAAGCAGATGCAGGCAGACTCGATAGCCGCCGTTGAGGCGGCGCAGAGGATGTCATCTGACACGGTGTCGATAGCACAGGTGGCCGCCCCGGTGAGCATCTACAAGGACTCTCTCCTTGAGGCCGCCCACAGCGCCGAGGCTCAGATTGTCACCTTGGCCAACGACAAGTTCGAGGTCGCCTTCACCACAAAGGGAGCGCAGCCATATTCAGTGAAAATCAATGAATATAGCAGCTACGGTGGCGGTGAGCTTTACATCTTCAAACCGGAGATGAGCCGCTATGCCATTCAGATCTATGCCGGGGAGACGATCAACACGGCTGATTTCAACTTTGTGGTCGCCGAGAAGACTGACACCTCGCTTGCGATGCGTCTGCCGTTTGCCGGTGGCGGCTACATCGAGCAGAGATATTCGATCGCTGAGGGATCATATTCAGTGAAGAACTATCTCTCGTTCGTCGGGATGGAGAATGTCATTCCTAAGAATGTGTTCTCCTTCGATGTGGACTATTTCGTGACTATGCCGAGGATGGAGAAGGGCTACAAGGGTGAGGTCCAGTACTCCAAGCTTGACTATTATTTCAACGGTGAGAAGAAGCCAGAGGCCATCGCCAAGGGACGCAGCGCTCAGAAGCGTGTCGATGCCAGGGTGTCCTGGTTCGCTTTCCAGCAGCAGTTCTTCTCGGCCATTATGAGGGCTCCGCAGGAGTTCGCTTCGGCTGATTTCGCTCTGAACTATTTCCCGGAGGATGACGAGAGCCACAACCTGATGACAGGCGAGGCGCGTCTGAGGATGGATTTCCAGCCGGGGCAGCACGAGACCGTGGTTCCGTTCGAGTTCTACTTCGGCCCTAACCACTTCAAGACCCTCAAGTCCTTCGATCAGAAGTACGAGAAGATCATCCCTCTGGGAGGTTGGCTTGTGGGCTGGTTCACGAGGTTCGTGATCATCCCGCTGTTCGACTTCCTGCACAGGTTCATCTCCAACTTCGGAATCATCATCCTGTTGATGACCATATTCATCAAGATTGTCGTGCTTCCGTTCGCCTACAAGTCGTACTCCTCATCTGCCAAGATGCAGGCCATCAAGCCTGAGATTGACAAGCTGAGCCAGAAGTACCCTAAGCAGGAGGATGCCCTCAAGAAGCAGCAGGCGCAGATGGATCTGTACAAGAGAGCCGGAATCAGCCCGATGGGCGGCTGTCTCCCGATGCTCCTCCAGTTCCCGATCCTGTGGGCGATGTTCCGCTTCTTCCCGGCCTCCATCGAGCTGCGTCAGCAGTCCTTCCTGTGGGCCGATGACCTGAGCTCATACGATTCGATCATTGATTTCGGCACGAGAATTCCTCTGATCGGCGACCACCTCTCATTGTTCGCCCTGCTGATGGCAGTGTCTATGTTCTTCTATTCGAAGATCACGACCGCATCCCAGCCTGGTGCCGATGACCCGCAGATGGCTTCGATGCGCTTTATGAGCGTGTGGATGATGCCGATAATGATGTTCTTCATCTGTAACAGCCTCTCCGCCGGTTTGAGCTACTACTATCTGCTCTCCAACCTCATTACGATGCTTGAGACCTGGGTGATCAGAAAGTGGTTCGTGAATCCGGACGAGATCCGCGCCAAGCTGAAGGCCACCGAGGGCAAGAAGATGCCGAAGAGCAAGTGGCAGCAGCGCCTTGAGGAAGCCCAGAGGATGCAGGCTCAGATGCAGAAAGAGCAGCAAAAGGGAAGACGATAGTATGATAGAAGAGAATCTTAACAATATAAAAAAGGAACTGCCATCAGGGGTGAAACTGGTGGCAGTTTCCAAATTTCATCCGTTCTCGGACATCCTGACCGCCTATCAGGCTGGCCAACGCCGCTTTGGTGAGAACCGTCCACAGGAGTTCGCCGCCAAGGCCCTCCAGCTCCCGCAGGACATTGAGTGGCATTTCATCGGCCACCTCCAGACCAACAAACTGAAACTGGTCCTACCGTACGCCTCTCTGGTCGAATCGGTCGATTCCCGTCACCTGCTGGATCTCATCGACAACTGGGCCTCAGTCAGCTCACGCACCGTCAATATCCTGCTTGAACTCCACCTCGGAGCCGAACTCACCAAAGGCGGCCTGACCGAGCAGGAGATCGAGTCAATCCTTGATGAATATGCCAGCGGACGTTCCTACCAGCATGTCCGCATCCATGGCCTGATGGGAATGGCCACCCACACCGATGACGAAGCGGTAGTGGATTCCGATTTCGCCCGCATCCAGTCCTTCAAGCAGCATCTGGATGCCCGTTACCCGCAGTTGCCCGACTTCACCGAACTCTCCATCGGCATGTCCCACGACTGGCATATCGCCGTCCGCCACGGCGCCACCATCGTCCGCATCGGCACCTCCATTTTCGGCCCGCGCCAGTACTGATCTGCCTCTCCGGTTACCCCCTTGGCCATTTTCCCGTACACAAGTCTCACCTTTCGTGTACGGATCTCCCGTTTAATCCCGTTTTGTACCCCATGCGGCCCTTAGGTGTACCGACCTCCCTTTTCACCCGTTCTGTACCTCAGGCAGCCTCTTTGTGTACCAACCATCCTTTCCCTCCAGTTTGGTACCCCATGCGTCCCTCCTGTGTACCGACCGTCCCTTTTCACCCGTTTGGTACCTCAGGCAGCTCTCCTGTGTACCACCCGATCCCGTCCACCAGTTTGGTACCCCAGACAGCCTTTGGGCGTACCAAAACGGCTATTCGATGCGATTATATTCGTGACAATTATTGATTGTTATCTGCTCCAAGAGGAAATAATGAATCAACTTCGTACTGTGTCAGGCCGAGAGTGCGGCGGATCTGACCGTTGGATGAGCGGTATTTGAAGTGGAGTTTTCGTGCCAGATCCAACTTTTGCACCTTGCTTAGATCTTTCAAGGAGTTTAGGCCATAATCGGACTTGACGACCTTGATTACCTGAGCAAACAACTCAATGTCAGTGAGAAATTCGCTGTCATCAAGCCCCGCTGCCAACTCGCTGTAAGCCTCGATGTTCTTGCTGACCAATGAAAAGTAGTGATGGGCATCCCTGAATATTGCCATTCCGAATGCGATTGAGCAATATGATATAGGGGCGATGTAACCGTCGATCGTTCTCCAGTCTCCAGGTAGTTTGGGATCTCGTCCTCTGAACATCTTGCGCCTCGGCCCGGTGTAGATGTCAGAATATTCCTTTTCCAGTGGAAATTGTGTGAAATAATAGAGTCCTGTTCCCCACGGATAACTGAACGGAGTGTAGTTGTAATCCGCAACGTAGCCGTTTCTGTTTGTATAGACAATGTTGTTTCTCAATGATTGAAGATCATTGATTGGCTTTATTGTCAGCTTCGCTTTCTTGATTCCAGGAATCGACCTTGAAATCCGTTTACGGATGAACTCAAAGAAAGCCCGGATGATAGTTTCTTCACCGGAAATCACGAAATGGAAGTGGTTGCTCATCACTTCAAACGCTATGATCTTTAATTTCGGATACTTCCGAGATGCCTGTGCGATGACATTCATCGCGAATTTAAAGTCATTGATGTCAGCAAAGAGAATCGACATCTCTTTTCCGGAAGTGTAAGCGTGCCAATAAGGCCCTGCGCTAAGGAACGTTGCCTCGCAACGTCTTTCCTTTTCATTGAAATTTTTCATAGTTGTTATTGAATATGTTTGTAAATATATTCATATATGCTATCGCTTCTTCCCCGACCGCTTCTCTGCCTGAATTCGTACCAGAAAAGCCTTCCTTGTGTACCGACCCGTTGGTTCCCCGGAGGCCTATCCCCTGTACCAAACGCCGCACAAGTAGCATTCCGTACCTCAGGAGCTTTCCTTGTGTACCGACCGCGCTTATATTCCCCGTTGGTACCCCGGAGGCCTTTCCTATGTACCAATGTCTCTCTTGTCGCTGTTCGTACCCAAAAGGTCATCCGCCGTACCGATTGTGGTGCCTCGTACTTATAGTGTCCGTTTGCCGTTCGTACCCCAGAGCCCCTTGCCCTGTACCGAGAGCGTTTTGCAGTGCCGTTCGTACACCAGACCCCCTTGCCCTGTACCGAATGCGTTTCTGAGTTCTGTTCGTACATCAAGGACTTTTTCTCTGTACCAAATTGAATAGAAGAGGTTTCGTACATTTACTGATCAGGATGCGTCCCGATAAATGCGCTATGTACTTGGTTGTAAAGGACCGTATTAATACTGGTGACTGAAAAATAAAAAAGCGAGTCAGGTGCGATATAACCTAACTCGCTTTGCGGATTCTTTGCTCCGCGGCATGCAGTATTGTCTGTGGAAGTCCTACAGTGTGCCGTTCTCGGCCTTCTCGATCATCGTCTTGTTGGCGGTGATGTAGATCTCGACGCGGCGGTTTTGGGCGCGGCCTTCCTTGGTGGAATTGTCGGCCACAGGCATTGAGTAGGACTTGCCCTCGGTGGTCATACGAGAAGAGGCGATGCCGCAGTTCTTCAGATATGTGGCCACGGACTGTGCCCTTTCTCTTGACAGACGCTCGTTGACGGCGTCGGAACCGGTGTTGTCGGTGTGGCCGTAGATGGTGATGTCAGTGTCCTGCATATCGCTCATCTTGGTGGCGAACTGTGAGAGCTCGTTCTTTGAGGTCTGTGATAGTGTTGAACCGTTGGTAGGGAAGAGGATACCGCTGTTGAAGGTGACCTTGATGGCCTGGAGACCATTCTGATCCTGTACTGTCTCTACCTGGGCGTTCTCAAGGGCCTCAAGCTCGGCGGCCTTTTTGTCCATCTTCTTGCCGATCACGGCACCGGTACCGGCACCTACAGCTGTTCCGATGGCCGCGCCGATGGCCGCACCCTTGCCGTCACCGATGGCGGCACCGATTCCGGCTCCGATGATGGCTCCGGCTCCGGAACCGAGAAGTGTGCCCTGTCCAGTCTTGGACATTGTGCCGCAGCCAGAAAAGATCATAGCGCCGCAGAGAAGTGTCAAAACTACTTTCTTCATAATGTTTAATTTTTATGTACGGCTTCCAAAAGAATGCCGTCTTTGTGTTGTCAAAAAATAATGTAACCCCCAAAGCTACTAAAATAGGAGCGAAGCGACCGAAGGGGATTCGGGGAACCCTTTTCCCGTGCCCCACCGAGGCTGTCACGAAGTGACTGGGGGGATTATTATAATTAAGGGTGACTAAAAAGAGACTTTTAGTCACCCTCATTCTTATTTTCGCAAGATAAGGATTAATTATTTCGCGATAACACGTGTCATTTCGAGCACCTTGTTTGAATAACCCCACTCGTTGTCGTACCAAGCGCAAACCTTGACGAAGGTAGGATCGAGCTGGATACCAGCCTTAACGTCGAAGATAGAGGTACGTGAGTCGTTGCGGAAGTCGGTGGAAACCAATGGCTGGTCTGTGTAACCGAGAACACCCTTGAGCTCGCCCTCGGAAGCCTCCTTCATGGCGGCGCAGATCTCATCGTAGGTGGCTGGAGTGTTGAGCTCGCAGGTAAGGTCTACGAAGGAAACGTCGGATGTAGGAACACGGAGAGACATACCGGTCAGCTTGCCGTTGAGCTCAGGAAGAACCTTACCTACAGCCTTGGCGGCGCCTGTTGATGAAGGGATGATGTTCTCGAGGATTCCACGACCACCTCTCCAGTCCTTCTTTGAAGGTCCGTCAACGGTCTTCTGGGTAGCGGTGGCGGCGTGAACTGTTGTCATGAGGCCTCTCTTGACACCGAACTTGTCGTTGAGCACCTTGGTGATAGGAGCAAGGCAGTTGGTGGTGCAGGAAGCGTTGGAGATGATGTCCTGTCCAGCGTAGGTCTTGTGGTTAACACCATAGACGAACATAGGAGTAGCGTCCTTTGAAGGAGCTGACATAATGACTTTCTTAGCGCCGGCCTGGATGTGCTTGCGGGCGGTCTCGTCTGTAAGGAAGAAACCGGTTGACTCAACAACCACGTCAGCCTCAACCTCGTTCCACTTGAGGTTTGCAGGATCCATCTCAGCGGTGACACGGATCTTCTTGCCGTTTACTACAAGGTGTCCGTCCTCAACCTTAACATCGCCTTTGAACGCTCCGTGAACTGAGTCATACTTGAGCATGTAAGCAAGATACTCTGGATCGAGAAGGTCGTTGATACCTACAACCTCGATGTCGTTTGAGAAGTTCTCAACCGCTGCACGGAAAACCATACGGCCGATACGGCCAAATCCGTTAATACCAAGTTTTACCATTTTAATAAGATATTAAATAAGTTGTTATACTTTTTCTACTAAACTTAACCGCAGCCTTTCACTGCAAAAGCGATGCAAAATTATTAAAAAATTGCGAAATTTAATATATTTGTGGGCTAAAATATTAATAGAATGTCTGATGAACTGAATATACTGCTGACAAATGATGATGGCTATCAGGCCGGTGGCATACATTCGTTGGCTGACATAATGCGTCAATTTGGCAGAATCACGGCAGTCGCGCCGAAATTCCACCAGTCCGGGATGTCAATGGCAGTCTCGATGGGAGGCCGCGCGATCGCCTACAAGGAACTCCCGACGAAGAACGGAGTGCGTTGGTCCTACCTCGACGCGACCCCGGCGAGCTGCGTGAAGTACGGCCTGGACGAGATCTTCTGGCCGCAAAAGCCCGATGTCGTGGTCTGCGGAATCAACCACGGCTCCAACGCAGCCACCGCGGCGAACTATTCCGGAACCCTCGGCGCGGCGGAGGAGGCCGCCTTGAACGGAATATTAGGCATCGGAGTCTCGCTCGACACGATGAGTCTGGACGCGGACTTTTCCGTTGTCAATGAATATTTCCCTGACATATTCAGAAAACTCTGGGAGCACCATAACCCTAAGTCGGGAATATATTATAATGTCAATTTTCCGAATATTCCGGCGGAGGCTGTCAAAGGCATCCGTGTGGGGCATCAGGGCTTGGGGCACTGGGAGAAGGAGTTCAAGCCGTGGGATGCTGATCTTTTCGCCCAAAGAGGTGTTCGTCCAGAGGATCTGGGGCAGACATCGTTCCCGAAGGCCGAGGAAGGGGAGACCCTTTATATGATGGTCGGGGATTTCAATGATGATTCCCCGGCGGATGACATTCTGGCGGACCACCACATTCTTTCCGACGGCTACATCTCAATTGTCGCCCACAACATCAACAGTTCGGACCACGAGGAGATCGCACGGCTGAACGGTTTGGGATTCAATGAAAATTTCTAAAGTCAATGCCAATGAATATGCAGATTTGGCATTGGCGGAATAATTAACGAATATGCGCTATTACATCATAGCCGGAGAGGCGTCCGGAGATCTGCACGGATCCAACCTTATGCGAGGGCTTTACGCTGAGGATCCGCAGGCTGACATCCGGTTTTGGGGCGGAGGACTGATGGATGCCGTCTATCAGGAGCACCAGCAGGGAACCGGCCTCGTAAAAGACTATAAGGACGGGGCTGTCATCGGTTTCACCCAGATCCTGCTCCACGCCAGGGCCTTCGCTAAAAGGTTCACTGATTGCACGTCCGACATCCTGCGCTGGAAACCGGACGTGGTGATTCTCATTGACTATCCCGGATTCAACTTCCGGGTGGCGGAGTTCGCCCACAAGGCCGGATTCAAGGTCTTCTACTACATCGCTCCTAAGGTCTGGGCCTCAAGAGAGAGCCGAGTGAAGAAACTCAAGGCTTTCGTGGACAAGTTGTTCATCGTGTTCCCGTTCGAGATACCGTACTTCACGAAGAAAGATGTTGACTGTATATATAAAGGTAATCCTCTCATCGATGCGATCGACAATTCGGAGGCCTTCAAGGAGACCAGGGAGGAGTTCCTCGCCAAGACCGGACTTCCGGATAAGCCGATGATCGCACTTCTGGCCGGTTCCAGAAACGGCGAGATCAGCTCGATGATGCCGACCTTTATGGAATTTGCCGACAGACTGCATTCCATCCCCGAATATTCAGAATACCGCTTCATCGTGGCAGCGGCTCCGGCTCGCTCGGAGGCCGACTACGCCAAGTACATAGGGGGGCGTGAATATGTCAGCGTGGTCTTTGGCCAGAGTTATGCCGTGATGCGTCACGCCAAGGCCGCCGTGGTCAATTCCGGTACGGCTTCGTTGGAGTGCGCGCTGATCGGGACTCCGCAGGTGGTGGCCTACAAGGGTTCGAATATTAACTTCCAGATAGCCAAATCGATAATCAAGATTCAGTACATAAGTCTCGGCAATCTGATCCTTGACAGGATTTGTTTCCGGGAACTTCTTCAGTACTATTTCACGCCGGATAACGTGATGTACGAGGTCAGGAGGATGATCGAGGACGAGGAGTACCGCTCGGCGATGCTCTCAGGCTATCAGGAGATCCGTAACGCTCTCGGCGGGGAGGGCGCTTCCGCCGCCGTCGCCAAGGCGATGATTGATGAGTTAAGGAAATAGCCGGAAGGTCGCTTCGACCCTTCGACAAGCTCAGGGACCGAAGTTTTGTAACTGAAAGCGATATTTGTCACAGAGCCTGTGGTTGCTGAGTTTGTGGTTGCTGAGCTTGTCGAAGCATCGAAGTGACAAAAAAACAGAATGATAATATTATTGAATATGAAAAGAATAGCATTGATCGCATTGATGATTGTGGCCGGAACCGTGGCTGCATATTCACAGACAGAACAAAGTTTGCCGAAAGAGATTTATGTCGAGGGTGGGAAGCATCACGTTCAGGGCATAGCGTATGACAAGGCGGCCGGACGGATGTATTTCTCGTTTACGACGAGTTTTTTGAAGACAGATCTCGAAGGAAATGTGGTGGGGTCCATTGACCGCATTCAGGGGCATCTTGGAGCGATGACGTTCAACCCGGCCGACAGAAAGGTTTATGCTTCATTGGAGTGTAAGGATGATGTCATCGGAGCCGGGCTTTCATCTTTCGCGAAAGGCCGTTCGATGTTCTACATCGCCATAATTGATGTGGACAAGGTGACAGAGGTCGGTATGGACTCGGAGAACAACGATGCTTTCCGCATCGTCTGCGTCAAGGAGGCCACACACGATTTCCATATGACAGGATTCGCAGATCAGAATTACGAGCACTTCTACGGCTGCTCCGGAATCGATGGCGTGACGATCGCTCCTAAACTGGGCAAGAAGGGCGGAAAGAATTACCTCTATGTGGCCTATGGCATCTATGGCGACAACGCTCGCAACGACAACAACCATCAGGTGCTGCTCCGCTACGACATCAAAAAACTGAATGAATATGCCGGGAAGGTGAAGTTCGGGGACTTCTACGGGGAAGGCCCGGCCAAGCCTTTGGACAAGTATTTCGCCTACACGGGAAACACGAATTGGGGCGTGCAGAACCTGGCTTATGACGCGGAGACCGGAAAGATGTTTATGGCTGTGTACAAGGGCCGCAAGAGCATATTCCCGAATTATGACATATTCGCGTTCGATGTGGCTGAAAAGCCTGCCAAAAAGTCTTTGGCCGGTGTCCTTTACGACATCACTAAGCATAAGGTGATCGGTTCTTCGGAATCTCCCGTGCCGGGATTCTATTTCAAATACGGTTCTACTGGAATATGTCCGGTCGGCGACGGTCTGTTCTATTTCGCCGAGCCCGGAAAGAACGCGGAGACAAAGAAACAGTTCTCCAGAACCCATCTTTACCGCTGGACCGGCGATTCCGCCAAGCCTTTCGACAGGCTATAAAGTTTTTACGGTAACATTGATGCTTCGACAGGCTCAGCAACCACAGGCTCAGTGACCAACACTTCGGTCCCTGAGCTTGTCGAAGGGCCGAAACGACTGTTATCACTTCTTTATCACGCTGAGGTCAACAAGTCCCGGGACACCTTTCACGACAGCCTTGTCGGTGAACTGCCACCAAGTCCAGCCCTCGAAAGCGGGCTGGTCTTTTTCGTAGTGCGCGATCCAGACCGGATAGTTTTTCGTGATGTCCTTGCTGAGAAAGTCTTTGGCGAACGATGCCCCGGCATAGACAATCGGCTTCTTGCCGTAGTGGTTCTCGATGACTCTCAGCCATTTGAGAACCTCCTCGTTCAGCTTCTTCCTTGATCCTCCACGATGTATGGTCTCGATGTCCAGTACCGGAGGCAAGTCCTTGAACCTCAAGTCACCCACGGTCTTGATGAACAATCTGGCCTGCGCCTCGCCGTCCTTTGAACTTCTGAAAAAGTGGTATGCACCCCTTCTGAGACCGGACTTGCCAGCATCCTGCCAATTCCTTTTGAAATCCTTATCGACCATCGACACACCTTCCGTGGCCTTGATGAACACGAAACTGACCGGCCGGATGTCCTTCGCCAGATGATGATCCCTGATCGTTCTGCCACGCTTGTCCGTCAGCACGTAAAGGGAGTCCCAAACGATTCTGTCAGCGTTGTGATGTGAGATGTCGATCCCGTAGCGCCAGTCTCCGGGCGGAACCTTGGCCCCAGACTCGTGTTCGCCGCCGCCACCATGGCTTAAGAATATAATCGCCAGAGCCAGAATGACAGACGCTGCGATGCCGACAGCCGT
>CAVBMN010000071.1:0-13174 GCA_963596515.1 bacterium | reverse complement strand
GGCAGTACCAGCACGATGTGGATCAGAATCTGCTCCGTGAGAAGTTGGACAACACCGTGATCATCTGCGTGAACAGTGTAGGTGTGAATCTCAACACCGCAAGTCCGTATCTGCTGAGTTATGTCTCGGGAATCGGCCCGGCGCTGGCTTCGAACATTGTGGAGTACCGTTCATCCATCAAGGGCTTCTCGTCCAGAACCCAGCTCCGGAAAGTTCCGAAACTCGGCCCGAAGGCTTTCGAGCAGTGCGCCGGCTTCCTGCGCATCCAAAACGCCGAGAACCCGCTGGACAATTCCGCCGTGCATCCGGAATGCTATCACATAGTTGACAGAATGGCTTCTGATTTGGGTGTCAGCACCAAGGAACTGGTGGGCAATGAGGCATTGATAGGGAAGATAGACCCCTCTGCATACGTTGAGGGTGAGTTCGGCCTTCCAACGATCAATGATATTCTTAAGGAGTTGGCCAAACCGGGCCGTGACCCTCGCCAGAGCGCGCAAGAGTTCAGTTTCGCTGATGACATCCACGAGATTGATGACCTGAAGCCGGGTATGGAATTGCCTGGAATCGTCACCAACGTGACCGCTTTCGGCGCTTTCGTGGACATAGGCATCCACGAGAACGGCCTAATCCACGTCTCCCAGATGCGTGGCCAGAAAGTCAAGCTCCACCAGAAGGTCAACGTCAGCGTCCTCGATGTCGATCTTGACCGTAAGCGCATTTCGCTGAGGTTGTTGCTTAGCAAATAACTGATATGTTTCGGCGTAGTGAAGTGTCTACACGAACCCTCCGCGCTTCGCGCTCCGTCCCTCCCAGCCTTGCGGCCGGGCCCCTCCCGCTTATAGCCGCAGGTGGCTAAGGTTCGTGAAGGCACTTCACTACGCCAATAAGGTTATGAAAATATAGTGTTAAAATGTTAATGAATATTTGAATATTATTTCTTTCCGAAAGAAAAAAATGATTATCTTTGTAAAAATGAAAGTTGATTGACTAATCGTATTCCGATATCTATGAGCGCGACAAAAAGTATATGTGACAATAAGGCCGTAGTCTATTTGCTGTCGGTCTTGGCCATTGTGCTTTGGGGAATGTCCTACATCTGGAGTGACAGACTGATCGCTCTGGGTGTGCCGATATTCTATTTTGTTCCGATAAGGATTTTTGTGGCCGGCATAATACTTCTTGTGTTCAATCTCATAACGAAAACGCTAAGGCCAATCGCCCGGAAAGATATTTTGAAATTCTTGTTCCTCGCTCTGTTTGAGCCGCTTATCTATTTCCTTTGCGAAACCTACGGCATCAAGGAGACTGGCTCGCCGACCATCAGCGCGATGATCATAGCATCAGTTCCTATCTTCTCGGTGGGTGCAGGATTCCTGTTTTTCAAAGAACGCCTCTCGATCATCAACGCATTGGGAATAGCCGTGACCTTGGGTGGCATCTGTCTTGTCCTGCTCAAGCAGGGTGGTGAGGAAGGCGTGCCGCAGAATTTCATCCTCGGTGTCATACTCCTTATGATTGCCGTTTTCTCGGAGGTCGGTCACGCTTCGCTGACAAAACTCCTCGCAGACGGCTACAAGCCGCAGGTCATAGTGATGTATCAGTTCCTGATCGGAACCGTGTACTTCCTGCCTCTCTTCCTGACAAAGGGAATCGAGAATTTCGATGCGAGACTGGTCTCTTGGGAGGTTTTGGAACCGATCCTCTGCCTCGCTGTCCTCTGCTCTAGCCTTGCCTTTTCGCTGTGGGCAATGACGATCAAAAAGTTAGGTGTCGGCAAGTCCAGCGTATTCTTAGCTATGATGTGCGTCGCCACCGCTCTTGTAGCCGAAGTCATCGGCCGCGAGCACCTCTCTCTTCTCCAGTGGTTAGGAGTCCTCATCGCCGTCATCGGCATCGTCCTCTCCCAGTACTGCTGCACCAAAGTCTGAACAACTATCACGAGCTCCGACCGGCCCTTATGATGCTCTATATGAGCCTGAAAACAGACTTTTACCACTGGTCTCCAAATGTGCAGTGCGACTCTTGTACCTCGAAGCCCGCATAATCCTATCGGGATTGCGTAACGGATCTGCGGATCCCGAAGTTCAGTTCAACAGAGTCCAAAATAAAACAATACGAACAAACTTACAATTGTTCGTAAATTTGTTCGTAAGGTGTTTAATTAATTGAAAATCAACCAATATTGTGGAGATGGGCGGAATATCCACATCATAAATCAAAGTTCATTACAACAACATAAACTAATAATTAACAACACTTTACAATAAACTGCGATTTATCAAAATTCATTAGGATATATCAAAAAATGAGCGTAAATTTGAGCGTAAAAATTTATGACATTAACCGAAGTTTAAAAGATTATGGCAGTAATATTTATGCTCGATTCCCGCCCGAACAAACACGGTGAACACCCGATAAGAGTCTCCATCTGCATCAAAGGCGTAAGGGTTCAGACTTCCTTCGGCTACTCCATCTCAAAAGACAAGTGGGTCGCCGCTCTGGAAGATCCGGTTCGCAAGGCGAAGGAGACAAAAGCCCTGCATTACATCATCCCGAACACCGTCAACTCAAACGGTGTGAAAGGCAATGAACTCAACGCAAAAATGCTCGCCATAAAAACAACATTGGACAATTATGAAAACAACCTGACCAAACTGCCGACCAAGGAAGATCTGATGGAACAACTCAACGCTGCCCTTGGGCGTACACAGCTGGTGGAAGAAATAGAATCCGACTCCCCAAAATCCGTCACGGTGTTCGACCGCCTGAGAGAATTCATAAACGAACAGCGGATAGCAAGCCAGTGGGCATATGCTACATTGCAGGTATGGAAAACCTTTTCTATGCACCTTGGCAAATTCAGCAGACGGATTACATTTGACGATTTCAACGAAAACGGCCTCAACAAATTCATTCACTTCCTCCGAGTCAAACAAAACCTCGAAGAAAAGACCGTCCAAAAGCAATACAATAACCTCAAATGGTTTCTGAACTGGGCTATCCGCAAAGGCTACTGCAAAGATGACACTGTGAATAAATACCGCCCTAAATTCAAGGTGCTGGAAAAACCGGTCATATTCCTCCGCAAAGAGGAACTCATAAAACTGTATAACTACAAGATTCCGGAGAGCGGCACAGTGGTGGAGTTATGCGATGCTGACGGCAACAAATACCAGAAGAGAGTCAATGAATCCGGAGCGCTCGCCAAGACCCGCGACCTATTCTGTTTCTGCTGCTTCACGAGTCTCCGCTACTCCGATATGGCGAACCTCCACCGTTCAGACATCGAAAACAACACAATAACCGTTGTCACCCAGAAAACAAACGACCGGCTCACCATAGAACTGAACAGCTACGCACAGGCTATATTGAAAAAATACGAGACGGAAATATTCAAGGGCAACCTTGCGCTGCCGGTCATCTCAAACCAGAAGATGAACTACTACCTCAAAGATCTTTGTGAACTCTGCGGCTTCAATGAACTGATTTCAAGAACATTCTACCGCGCCGGGCAAAAAGTTGAGGAACTTGTCCCTAAATATACTCTCGTCGGCACCCACGCAGGACGCAGAACTTTCATCTGTTTTGCCCTGTCGCAAGGCATACCTCCGCAAGTCGTGATGAAATGGACCGGCCATTCCGACTACAAAGCGATGAAACCCTACATCGACATCGCCGAAAAAGTCAAGGCCGAACAGATGGCCGTGTTCGAAATGGGACTTAAAGACTAATGAATATGAGAAATCAGCGCAACACCAAAGAGGAAAGTGAGGACAACGCCCGCTACCGTCTTCAAGTCAAAGCCCAAATCCTCAACGGCACGATTACCAACCTCGGGCAAATCAATTGGCAACACATCACCGACTGCTACGAGAACGAATCCCTCGAAGTATTCATACATCTGTTCGACTTTGAAAACCTCAACAACAAGACAAAATTTCTGCTTGCACTGATCGACAATTGTCTGGACTCGTTCAAGCTATATATCCAGAATGAATGCCCTTTGGACTGCCTCAACTATGGCGTGGAAGAAGCCGCATTCTATCGCTATGCCCAGAGCCTCCGTGAAAAGATTGAGAAATCCGACCGGTATAACATCGCCGCAATCCTCGACACCCCGAAGACAACCATCCCACTGCCACCACAGTTGGACAACGGCAAAGCCCGGGAATATCTGAACCGCCTCGTCCCTCAGTTCTGCAGCGAAGATCTTGACTGGAAAGACAAATCCAACAAGAGGAATATGGCGGAAGTGGCCTTTGTCCTCTCCGGTCTGCTCGGTCTTGACAAAGGCGGCAGAATCTGCTGGAATGTATTCGAACATCTATGGAATGTGTCGAATATTCGCCAAGCCTACGACAAGATGAATGGCAAGGCGATTTCAAAAACAATTGCCGACCTTTATTCGGAATACAAGAATCATTAGCCAACTTTCTGTCCATAAGTAAATTGTCGGAAACTGTACACCGAAGACAACCCGATTACAACCCTGACACAACCAGTTTGTAACCCGAATCCCATTTAATTATCCTGAACTTTGCCTCATCGGAAGCCGCAAGCGAAGTGACATTACTTGCGTGATGTTCTGTTGTGGCAGAGGAGTCTGCTTGTCACCTTTCTCCGAAGCCATAATTTTATAAAAATCAAGATTATGGGAATCGGAATAGACACCCCACTCTACTCACTGACGGTAGAAGAGTTCACGTCCATCATTGATGACCGGCTTAAAGCCGCATTGTCACAAGGAGACAATGACGCTCCGGAACAACCGGTCAAGGCAAACCACCGTCTGGTCTATGGCCTGAACGGAATCAGAAGCCTCTTCGGCTGCTCCCACGTCACCGCTCAGCGCTATAAGGACACGATAATAAAAGAAGCCGTCCGCCAAAACGGCCGTAAAATCGTTGTCGACGCGGATCTCGCACTTGAACTGTTCAACAAAAGAAGAAACGATAAATGAAACCAAGTGCAATATCAGATAATCCCGCCTCCTCAACAGAAAGCCTCCACCGGGAACCAACTCCGGTGGAAGCTATCCTCGCCGAAATCGACAACGCCCGGAAAGCACCACGTCGAGTAGGGCTTCTTTCCATCAAACCGGCAAACGCCTGGATAGAAGACAGCATCAACACTCCAGACCCGAAGACATATTTCAACGGTCTGATAGTCCAGTATGAGAACACCGTCATATTCGCGTCAAGCAACGTTGGCAAATCCATCTTTGCCACCCAGATAGCCGAAGAGATTGCCCGAGAGGAAAAAGTCCTGTACCTTGACCTCGAACTTTCCGGCAAGCAGTTCCAAATGCGTTACACCGACCCGGCCACAGGCTACCGTCACATATTCCCGGACAATTTCTCCAGAGCTGAGATAGACCCCGAACTTATTGTGGGCTCAGACCTTGAAGAAGAAATACTTGCATCCATAGAGGAAGCCGCCGTCCAAGGTACCCGTTTCTTCGTGGTTGACAACATCACGTTCATCTGCAACGACTCCGAGAAAGGCTCCACCGCCGGCAGTTTTATGATGAAACTGATCCGCCTAAAAAAGAAATACGCTCTCACGACAGTCATCATCGCCCACACGCCAAAACGCCGAGGCTATGAACCTATAACGCAGAACGACCTCGCCGGTTCAGCCAAACTCATAAACTTCTTTGATGCCGGAATAGCCCTTGCCCGCAGCGCGAAAGACAGCAACCTCCGCTACCTCAAACAAGTCAAGGTCCGCACTGGCGGTTACCAGTATGATGCCGACAACGTGATAGTCTATGACATCAACAAGGAGAACGGCTTCCTTCGCTTTGAACAGCAAGGATTCGACCAGGAGTGCCATCATCTGAGGAATGCCGAACCTGACGATGGCCTGAAATACGTCGAAGACATCCTTAAACTACAATCACAGGGCAAATCCCTTAGAGACATTGCCCGGACTCTCAGCATATCCCTCGGCAAAGTCCAACGCCAACTCAAGAAAGCAAAAGAGGAAAACATCACACTCGCATCATTCCGCACCGAAGAAGATACCAATGTATCGGATGTATCGACTGTATCGCACCCGATACAAACGATACACCCGATACAACAATCACAAGGAACAAGACTTCCATTCAAAGACATCGACTGACAATGAAATACCGTTATCATCTACTCAAATATGCCGGCATCAGAACCCGGCTCACCTGCCCATCCTGCGGACGCAAGCATTGCTTCGCCCCGTATGTCGATGAGGAAAATCGTCACGCCGACCCTGAAAAATACGGCCGCTGCGATCACGAATCCTCCTGCGGCTACTGCCTCTATCCTCCGTCTGAACTCGATTGGAAAGAATCCAGAAAATACGATAGGCACAATCCTACGCCTCAACGCGTAAGAATCACCAAAACACCTAAACAAGATGCACGGCCAATATGCACAATCCCGATGACATTGGTCCGCAGAACTGTCCGCCTTAGCCCACAGAGCGACTTCATTACATTCCTTCTTACACTGTTTGACACAGAGACCGTCAGGCAACTTGTCGATGAATATTACATCGGAGTAACCAGATCCGCCGACACCATTTTCTATCAAATAGACTCAAAAGGACAATGCAGGACTGGCAAGGTGATGAAATACGACCCATCCACCGGCCACCGCATCAAAGACCCAGAAGCGAAAACCCCAATCACCTGGATCCACTCCATCCTCAAACAACAGAATCTTCTCCCGAAAGAATGGGAACTCACACAATGCCTTTTCGGAGAACATCTTCTGAACAAATATCCAGACAAGCCCGTTGCTCTCGTTGAGGCTGAGAAGACAGCCATAATCTGCTCAGCCCTTATGCCCCAATGCGTGTGGGTAGCGGTAGGGGGAAAGACCCAGCTCGGAGACAAGGTCGAAATCCTGCAAGGTCGTACGGTCGTAGCCTTCCCTGACACGGACGGCTACGAAAAATGGGTTCAGAAATGTGCCGAACGCCCGCATCTGAATATTCAAGTGTCTGACTACCTCCAACGCACCGCCACGGAAGAAGACAAGACGATGGGAGCCGACATAGCGGATATCCTCATCAGTTGGAAGCAAAACAATTCCCGAAACTCAAAAATAGCCTCTTCCGAACCGCCACTCCTGAAAGAACTCCGGAAATATATCTCACCGGAATATCTTGATGACGTTATGGGACTGGTCGAAGATTTAGAATTGCGTCTTACCGGCATCCATATAATGCCTGTTGATGTGTAATCCAAAGATTTTCACGCCATTTTACGTCAGGAGATGATTAAATGTAAATTCGTTTGACTACCTTTATCACACAAGTACAAAAAGATAGAGGAGCCTGATTCAACTAAAACCATAAGTTGAGTCTCTGTGACAGAAGAAAACTTGTATAGGGAAGGAGAGCGCGACACCACCAGCAAACCATCTGGATGACCATATACAGACATCAACTAACAACATAATGGAATACGAAGCTAATATCTCGCCCGAACTGAAACTTCAGATACTATCACGGGATGCCTTCAAATGCACAAATTGTGCGGCCGGAGTTCCCGACATCTATCTTGGAGTCCGATCACTGTACCCAGGCCGACCTGATGAAAACCATCCTACCAATCTAAGAACCCTGTGTGTCTCCTGCCTCAACGTCTCGCAAGGCCGTCGCATTATTGATTCCCTCCGCCTCATTGAAGAACGCAAAGCTCAGCTGGAACAAATGCTGTCCGAAAAATACGGCGACAGAATGTTCTTCAAACAACAAGCGAATGAGATCATCAAATATGTCAACAGCCTCCTTCGTCCCGACTTCCTGCTTGACCGAACCGAGACATTCCGAATAGAACGGACAGTCCATAGATTCGGATTCATAACAGTTCTTGATGTCCTTGAAGATGCCTACTATGACAAGATTAAAATCAAGAACGGTGTCATCACCCTTGAAAGCAAAATCCTGTTTGTAAGAGCGATTTCCGCATATTCATACATCAGTTGCCTCCCTGGTGTGGAACAGGCTCAGAAGTATGTGGTCGGTGGTTGGCGTAAACATTTTGGCAAGTCGTGCGAAGACCAAGTCAAAGCACGTCTCCGCAATTATGTCGATTACCTCAGGAAGTATGGCTACAATGAAGACTGGATAGAACACGACCTCCGCGAGGACGTCAGCCGCCACGTCTGGAGTTACAGCCGAATCTCAATCTTTGAACGCTGGCTCCTGAATCACTGCAAGGAACTCATTCTTGTCAAGTCCCCGAAAAGGCAGTAAAATAACTTGATGATCGTCATTTACTGTGTCATTTACTCTGCCATTTGCTGTGTCAAAGTTGGCAGAGTAAAGCTATGCTCAATTCGTGCAGGTACTGCTTGCACAAATCAATAAGCCTCTTTCTGAAAGAACTATGACAATCAGTTGATTATCCTATGGTGCTAATTATAGTATGTTGATAACTTTAGTATATATTCATACTTTTGTCAAGTAAAGCAAGAACAACACTTAAAATGGATAAACAGCCTATTTTGCTGCACTTTGGCCAAAGCGTCCAACAGCACCGAAAGGCACTTGGCCTGTCGCAAGAACAGCTTGCGGACAAGGCCGGAGTTCACCGCACATACATCGGTATGATTGAACGTGCCGAAAAGAACATTACGCTTTGCAATATGGAGAAGATTGCAAAGGCTTTGAATATTTCAATATGTGAATTACTTAATAACAAAGCGCTATGACTTATAACCCAGATTATTACAGGGATGGTAAAATGCGAATGGTACGTGGCAATGAAGAGGCCATCCATACATTTGCTACACAAGATGGAACACTAATCGGTATGTTCCAAGGTAACAGAGGAGAAAACCCTGAACTTGATTTTCGGGTGAAATATCTTAACCCTGGAGAGGACGCAAAACCTGTCTTGCTGCCTCACGTTGATTGGATAGTAGATGTGCTTCTAAAGGCGCAGCATTTTCCGGAAGAAATGAAGGCTATACTTGATTACTTCTCCTCATTCTATGATACGTGTACTCCGTTTAGCTCTGTGGAAGAGCGTAGAGACTATACTCCAACATCATTGGAATACATCGAGAGAACCTACGCAAATATTAATGTTCCTGGCACTCTGTCAATAGGTGGTCTGGCATTGATATTAGAACTTTTCTGCTTGTGCGAGAAACAGAATCAGGATGCTCATCAGTTTAAGTATTCCCTTGTTTGGACGAAAGAATGTATAGAAGGTAGAAAGAACTACCGGAACCTCTTGAACTTGGCAATCAATCATAGGGAATACTAGAACGGCAACCCTGCACCATAATAAACAGGCGGCTCGCTGAGGACACGAATATCCTTATCCTCGAAGAGTTTTGCCTGTTTTTGCAGTTTCTCAAGATACTCAGTGCGAAGAGACAAATTGTCAAGTTCTTCTCTTCGTGCCTTGCTGATCTCCAGAAACTTATCCTCCATATCTATTCCCAAGAACCTGCGCCCAAGCAAGTTGGCAGCGATACCTGTCGTGCTACTTCCGGTAAATGGATCCAATATCCAAGCTCCCGGTTCTGTGGAAGCCTGAATTATTCTCGACAATACGCACAATGGCTTCTGCGTAGGATGCTTCCCACACGATTTCTCCCATTTGGCAATCGCAGGAAGAGTCCACACATCACGCATCTGAGTACCCCCGTTTATTTCCTTCATCAGTTCATAATTGAAGTAATGAGCGACTTTCTGCTCTTTCCGGGCCCAGAGGATATATTCAGCCGAATATGTGAAATACCGACACGAAAGATTCGGTGGAGGATTCGTCTTCACCCAGGTAATGCAATTCAAAATCTTGAATCCAAGCTCCGTCAGGCATCGGGCGATAGAAAAGATATTGTGATATGTTCCGCTTACCCAGATTGTTCCGTTACTTTTTAACTTCTCTCGACAAGCCGAAAGCCAAGCCTTGTCGAATCGATAGTCTTCTTCAAATCCATTAGATTTATCCCACTCGCCTTTATTTACAGACACCATCTTCCCGCTCTGAACGCTTATGCCTCCATTAGATAGATGGTATGGCGGATCAGCAAAGATCATATCAAACTTGAACTCAAATTGAGACAAAAGTTCGATACAATTCCCTTTAGCCAAAGTGAAATCTTTATTACCAGACTTGAAGAAAGGTGTAATCATTCTTGTATCAGATTTGAAATAACCCCATCCTCCAAATCCTTGATATTATAGAGGTTCTCAAGGACATCGAAAGTCTCTTTCAGATTGTTCCGGGCATTTATCCAGCCTTGACCGTCAGTGAACCACACAAACTTGAAGAAATCCAAGTCTTTGGTCTCCAATGTTATTGTCTTATAACTCCGTGCAGTCTCATTCAGTTTGGAACCAGGGCTGGAATAGAAGTTCGTCTCGATGCCATAAATAATATTCGGACATTTGATGACGAAATCAAATCTCTTTTCTGCGCTTCCGTTATTGGAGATTGAAGACAAATCTACGTTCCATTTACGCTCAATCTCGTGAATATACATTTCCTTGAAATAGGTCTCACCTTTTACAAGGCCTGCTTTAATGAGATAACTCTCAACAAGATTTTCCATCAAATGGCCACCACGATTCTTGCGTCCGTTGGAATCAAGTCCAGTCTCGACACCAGTCACATAGTCCACCAGATTATTAATCAGATGATTCTCCATAAGATCGAACAATCCAGTCTTTTTCATAAAGACCTTGTACTGAGATGTTGGATAGTTCCTCGCCACGAAATTGTAGCAGAATGCTCCTTCTTCATCCATCGCGAAAATATCCATCTCGCGTTTAGCAAGAAGTATAGGAATGCACTTTAGAGTCTCCGGGTAACGCTCGATTATATTCTCAAAATCGGCCTCGATATTTCGAGACCCGATCAATGAGTTAAGAATGTTCAGTTCAATCCTGAGCGCATCAACATTAGCAAACACTTTGGGAAAGTCGATGTAATATTTATAATCAGCAATGGAGCTGCGAAACTCACCAAGCCAAGCGTTAAAATCCCTCATATAATGTGCTATATTATGTTGGTAATCATTATTTCGGACAACTTTCCACGTCCTGCAGCATTGGCGTTTATCATTCTAGATGCGGAAACACGTTTGATGCTGAACCTTTGATAGATATGATCAAAGAAGTTACCGGAAGCTGTATCCTTTGCCGGATCCGAATTGCTGGCGACAAACAATGCCTTCTTCTCCGCAATGCGATTGCAGAAATCCCTCAAACGAATCTGTTCCTCATCGTCAAACCCTTCCTTTGAATATGAAGTAAATGAAGATGTTACCGTAATAGGCTTGTAAGGTGGATCAAAATAGAAAACGGAATGCTCGTCAGCATAAGCTTCTGTCTGTGCAAAATCCCCACAAAGGATCGTCACTCGTTTAAGGAGCTCAGAATCAGCCCTCAATGTCTCGGCATCGCAAATCTTCGGGTTAGCATACCGCCCGAACGGAACATTGAATGCCCCCTTTGAATTGACACGATACAAACCATTAAAGCAAGTCCTATTCAAGAATATGAATAGTGCAGCAGTCTCGACATCGCTCTCCGGATGTTCATTGTAGCGACTACGCTTCCCGAGGAAGTAATCTTTCCTCTCATCACCATCCAAAGCCTGATATGATACCTGATACTCAGTCAATATATCGATCAACTCCTCAACCTTATTCTTGATGACAGAATAAGTGCAAACAAGCTCTCGGTTGATGTCATTTATGACAGCCTGCTCAATATTCGGAAACTCCTGGAGAATCCAGAACAGCACAGCCCCTCCACCGACAAAAGGCTCCACATAAGTAATGCCTTTTCTCCTGCTCAAATCAACAGGCAGCGACCGCCTCACCTCATCTAGAAGCTGAGATTTCCCACCAACCCACTTCACAAAAGGCTTAGCCTTAACGTTGTTGTCTTTCAAAACCATTTCCCAAAGTCCTTTTGAAAGCAAATATACTACAAACTTTTGATATTTATAGTATGCGGAAAAATTCGGTTGAGAAGAATAGTTAAAAATAGATATTCTTTTCGAGTATGATTTATGAGATTCTCTTTATTTGCATATTAAGCAATCATATATTGTATGAGTGTTTTATCTCTTCCCAACGTTTACCAATATATCCTCTCTCTCTTTCATAGATTTTTTCACATAACAAAATATGAGACCAAGAGATGGATGCTTCATAATCTAAAATCAGAAGAAGCATTGCGCTATTTTTCGAGTTGCTGTCTAAGTGCTGTTTA
Organism: bacterium; assembly: GCA_963596515.1. GTDB lineage: Bacteria > Bacteroidota > Bacteroidia > Bacteroidales > UBA932 > Cryptobacteroides. Next base: position 943 of record CAVBMN010000071.1, on the reverse strand, counting down.
GAATCATATAGGAGTCTAAATTGTTCAAGCAATGATGTGGTCTTTTTAACCAAAGCAACAGTTCGAACCCATTCGGATATAATTACAGGGACAATAGCAAGATTCGCGAGTAAAACTAAAAATTGATTATCTCGCAGAAAAATGGCTAGAAAGAATGGCGTAATGAGGAGTATGGATTTTATGCTTAATGGCTTTACCATCTTTTTTGCAATATAATTTGTATAAAGGCAGCTTTCGAAATAATTGACTGTTAGACGTTCTATTCCAATTTTTACACTATCATTGGTATAGTATTCAAGAGACTTCTCTTCACAAAATCGTTTATCGTAAGCATTATCTATGGCCATTTTCCTTCTGTTATTCTCTGCGTCTGTATGGTAGTGTGAACAAACACACGACAACACGGCTACAATAAATATTGCAGAACAGCCTACATAATCTACATATTCTTGTAACTTGGCAATAAATGAAATGTTAATTTTCGATATAATAAAAGCCACAAGAACTATGGCTGATGAAAATGTGGTGACCTTGCCACTCCATATGTTGAGTTTTTTGGCAGTCAAATATCTGTTCCTAACAGGATTAATCATTTTGTTTTTCTATTGTAGTTTCATGAGGGACCTCTGGACCGACCCAATCACCAGTTTGTAACCAGTATTCATAGAAAAATGCCCAAGATGCAGTCCATCCAACAATGTTTTTCGCAATTAGGAAATTTTTATTCCAATTGTAATTCTTTCGATGGAATAGGCAAAGGCTTTTATCTGAATATGTATGTGGCGGGTGCTCTACTAGTTTTGGATAATTTACTGCCACCGTAGGAATTTTATTCCCGTTATACGTGATAGTTACATTGTATATCGGAAGTTCTGGTAAGATTAATAAATTACCAGTGAAAGAGAGCTTTCCAGAGTGGATGTGATGTTGGAACTCCGGAAAT
>CAVBMN010000070.1:0-13243 GCA_963596515.1 bacterium | reverse complement strand
CGGAGCCGGCCTGTTCAAGAATGACCTTGAGGTTGGTCAGGGACTGGCGGGTCTGGGCCTCAACTCCACCTTCCGGGAATGCGCCGGTCGCGGGGTCGATCGGAAGCTGGCCGGAAACGAAGATGAAACCGTTATGCTCAATGGCCTGGCTGTACGGACCGATCGCCGCAGGGGCTTTTTCAGTGTTTATCTGTCTCATAAAATCTAATTTTTGCCAAATTTAGGAAATTGAAAAGTAATTTGCCAAAAAACTGCAAGCGGAATCAAAAATCACATCAATGAACATTTCAGACAAGGTAAAACACTTTTCAAGAAACTTAGCAAACATATTCATAATTGGCTGTAAAATGTGTAAATTTGTAGGTGGTATTATTCCAAGCCGCACCGAGGAATATCAGGATTCCTTAAAGGGTTGGATATAAAATAAACGAACAATTAAAAACACATTTTACTATGGCACTCGAACAACAGATCCAGAAGGACATAATGGAGGCGATGAAGGCTCACGACGAGTCACGCCTCAACGCTACAAGAAGCATCAAGTCTGAGATTCTTCTCGCTAAGACATCAGGAGCGGAACACGAACTCTCCGACGCTGACGTTCTGAAAATCATCCAGAAACTCGTGAAGCAGCGCAAGGAATCCGCTGAGCTTTACACCCAGGGCAACCGTCCGGAACTCGCCGAGAAGGAACTCGCCGAGATGAAAGTAATGGAGACATACCTGCCGAAGGCGCTTTCCGAGGACGAGGTCAGGAATATTCTTAAAGAGGTGGTAGCGGAAGTCGGAGCGACAAGCCCTAAGGATATGGGCAAGGTTATGGGAGCGGCCACAAAGAAGCTTGCGGGGCAGGCTGACGGCCGCTTGATTTCCACCATCGTCAAGGAACTGCTCGCACAATAGCAGCGATTGACAAATGTCCACTTTGAGTTAGCTAATAAAGTAGTACACTTGTAAAAATGAAGCAAAACTAAAGTGACAAGCTATTAAAAGAAATTTTGGAATATATCTATTAAATATTTGAAAAACAACAGCTTCTATGATTAAAGAATCACGGAATATCGCTGCTGCTTTAGCCGCGCTGACATTGTCGGTCGCGGCTTTCGCGCATAGTAATGGATCCCTTCGACAGGCTCAGGAACCACAAAAGCCGGTCGCTGAGCCCGTCGAAGCGACCAAGTGTGTTACCGGCGCTTCGACAAGCTCAGCGACCGGGAAGGGATTGGCAACCGGGAAGGAATCAGCGGAAGGAAAGAGCCCGGTGGCCGGAAAGGATCTCTACAAGGAATTCCAGAACCCGCCGAAATCGGCCAGACCGAGAGTATGGTGGCACTGGATGAACGGGAACATCACCAAGGACGGCATCAGGAAAGACCTTCTGTGGATGCGGAAGACCGGAATCGTCGGCTTCCACAACTTCGACGCGGGACTGGAGACTCCGCAGATAGTGGACAAGAGGCTCATCTATATGACCCCGGAATGGAAGGATGCGTTCAGATACGCCATCAACCTTGCCGACAGCCTTGATATGGAGATGACCATCGCAAGTTCACCTGGATGGAGCGAGACAGGAGGGCCGTGGGTCAAGGACGAGGACGCGATGAAGAAACTCGTCTGGAGGCAGATCGAGGTCAAGGGCGGAAATCAAATCAGCGTAAAGTTGCCGGAAGGCTTTGACATCACCGGACCATTTATGGATTTCACCGGCTCGTTCGACGGAGTCTCACAGGTGTTCCTCAAGAAAAAGTTCTACAGGGACATAGCCGTGGTAGGCGTGAAACTCTGCGACAAAGACATCAATCTCAAAGAGTTGCACCCAACGATAACCTCAAGCGGCTGCGATGCCACAAGCGATGAGATGCTCGAAAGAATCACAGGCGACAGCGTGGGCGATTACCTCGATGTGAAGGCCGACAAGAACGGCCGCTGCTGGATCCAGTACGAGTTCGCCGAACCTCAGACCATCAAGGCAGTGGTAGTCTCCGAACTCAGAAAGGACGCGAACCCTTATGTCCACACAAAGGAACTCCAGTACAGCGACGACGGAGTCAACTTCAAGAGCGTCAACCTTTCCTATCAGGCCACGGCGCAAAGGACCTATGCCATTCCTGCGACCACAGCCAAATATTTCAGACTCAGCCTCAAAGACAACGGAGGCAAGAAGGACTGTGAGTTCGGCATAGCCCAGTTCGCCCTCTCGACAGTCACCAGGATCCAACTCGCCGGTGACAAGGCCGGCAACAGTTTCTACCGCCTCCTCTGGATGGAGGACACGCCGCACAGCACCGAAGCCGCCAGACTGGAGGACGTTGTGGATCTGACCTCATTTGTAAAGGACGGAACCCTCACGTGGAACGCTCCGGAAGGCAATTGGAGAATCTTCCGCTTCGGCTACAGCCTGACCGGCAAGACCAACCACCCGGCCTCACCGGAAGCCACTGGACTTGAGGTTGACAAGCTCGACCCGAAAGCCATCACTGAATATTTCCACAACTACCTCCAGACCTACGTTGACGCCTCCGGCGGAAAACTCGGCAAGGGCGGCATTGAATATCTCCTCACGGACAGCTATGAAGCCGGAGCACAGACGTGGACCGGGAATATGTTCGAGGAATTCAAGGCCCGCAAAGGCTACGATCTTCTCCGGTGGATGCCGGCGCTGACCGGAATGGTTCTGAATAGCACAGGAGAAACAGAAAGGTTCCTCTTCGACTGGAGAAGGACGATCGGGGATATGATCGCGGAATATCACTACGACCTCCAGAACGAGATCCTCAAGCCTTACGGAATGAAACGCTACACGGAGAGCCACGAGAACTACCGCGCCAACCTTTCCGACGGAATGGACTGCAAGCGGTACGCCGAGATCCCGATGTCAGCATTCTGGATGGACTACAAGAACGGGAACATATTCAATCCTCGTTTCGAGGCCGATGTGCGCGAATCCGCCTCCGTCGCACACATCTACGGACAAAACATCGCGGCTGCGGAGTCGTTCACTTCAGACGGTTACAGGGACGGTGCGTGGGTATTCTCCCCTGCCGTGCTAAAGCCTACAGCCGACGCTGCGATGGCCGCTGGACTCAACCGCTTCGTGATCCACACCTCGCCTCATCAGCCTGTTGACGACAAGGTTCCGGGAATCGGCCTCGGCAAATGGGGTCAGTGGTTCGACCGTCACCAGACTTGGGCGGATCAGGCGAAAGTCTGGACAGACTATCTTTCACGCAGCTGCTATATGCTCCAGCAAGGCCGTTTCGTGGCCGATGTCGCCTACTACTACGGCGAGGACAACAACGCCACCGGAGTGCTTCTCAAGAAAGTTCCGGCCCTCCCTTACGGCTACAACTACGACTATTTCAGCCCGTCCGTGATCCGTGATCTGGCCAAGGCCGAGAACGGTGTTCTGACCGTGCCGAGCGGGATGAAGTACAATGTCCTAATGCTCGACGCAAACGTGAAGCATATCTCGATCGACATCCTGCGCAAGATCAAGGAGTTCGCCGACGCCGGAGTCGTGATCTGCGGAGCCAAGCCTCAGAAACTTGCCAGCAACACCGGCACTGAGGAAGAGTTCAAGGCTCTTGTGAACGACATCTGGAACTCCGGACGCAAGAATGTCACGGCTGGAATTCCGGCCGAAAAAGTCCTTTCCGCTATGAATCTCAAACCGGACTTCAGCATAGTTAACGGAAACGGCAAAGACATCAAGTTCGTACACAGATCACTTCCTAACGGGGAAATCTACTGGGTCACAAACCTTTCCAAGGACACAAGAGACATCACAGCCTCGTTCAGGACAACCGGAAAGAAGCCAGTCATCTGGCACGCCGAAGACGCTTCCACCGAACCTGTCAGCTATGAGATCGCTGACGGAAGGACCAACGTCAAGATGAGCCTGACGCAGCACCAGTCCGTCTTCGTCATATTCACGGAAGACACTGATGTGGCAAAAGTTGAGTTGCCTGAGACAAGCGAAGAGACAATCGTGGAGATAAACACTCCGTGGTCAGTCAAGTTCCAGCAGGGACGCGGAGCTCCGGAAACCGCCACTTTCAACCAGCTCGCCTCTCTGACAGAGAATTCAGAACCGGGAATCAAGTATTTCTCCGGAGCGGTGACATATTCAAACATATTCAAGCTAAAAAAGAAGGAAATCAGAGGCAAGGATTCCATTGTTCTGGATTTAGGAGAGGTGAAAGATCTGGCGGAAGTGACCGTGAACGGCAAGAATCTGGGAGTATATTGGAACGCCCCGTTCAAGGTTGACATCACCAAGGCTGTGAGGAACGGCGACAACACCATCGAGGTCAAGGTCATCAATATGTGGCACAACCGCCTCATCGGGGATGTACAACCGGGTGTGACAGAAAAGATAACCTACACCCAGATGGAGTTCTTCAAGCCTAAGGAGCCGCTGCTCCCTGCCGGACTTTTGGGACCAGTCAAGATAATTGGAACAACAGAAAAGAAGTAGATCAATGAATATGAAAAAGCTTGTGTCAGCGTTTTTGGTGATTGCGGTCAGCCTGTCGGCATCCGCGAAGAAACCGGCCAAACCAGTGTTGAAATTCGATGAGAACCGTGAGTTCAAGGTTCTCCAGTTCACTGACACTCATCTGATTCCGTCAAACGCGACCACGCCTCTGGTCTGGGAGAACATCAGGAACGCTGTCACAAGCGAAAAGCCGGATCTGATTATGCTGACCGGTGACCAGATCTACGCCAAGCCGGCGTTGGAGAACTACAAGATACTTCTTGACACACTTGACAAGTTCGGGATTCCGTACGGAATAGTGTTCGGCAACCACGACAAAGAATTTGACCAGCCTAACGCGGTTCTTTTAAAGGAGGCGATGTCACGCAGGCTTTGTGTGACATCGGACACTCCCAGGCTGCACGGTGAAGGCAATTGTTTGATCGAAGTGAAATCCCATTCCGCCGACACCACCGCATCTGTGATATGGTGCTTCGACACGGGTAGCGCGTCACAGTTCTCAAAGAAAGAGGTCAAAAGCTATGACTACGACTATGCCCACTCAGACCAGATCGAATGGTATGGAAAGGCAAGCGCGGCGATCACGGCGAGACACGGAAAAAAGCCCCTTCCTTCCATTGCTTTTATGCATATTCCTTTGCCGGAATATTCATACGCCTTCAGGGAAGGTCTGAGTTTCAAATCCTATGGCACGCACAGGGAAGCCGTCTGCTGCCCGCATCTTAATTCAGGACTTTTCTGCAAGATGCTTGAGTGCGGGGACGTGATGGCTGTCTTCTGTGGGCACGACCACGACAATGACTGCTCGGTAGGCTACTATGGCATAATGCTAGCCTACGGGCGTTACAGCGGTGCGGCCACGGTTTACAACAACATCGGAATGAACGGCAGCAGGGTCATCGTGCTATATGAGGGTGAGCGCAGGCTTGACTCTTACATCCGCCTCCGGGACGGCTCGACCAAAGACCTTACGCATTATCCTGAATATTACAGATAACCAAAGTAAACCATTTAAACCAAAAATATTATGAAAACTGTTTTGAAAGCGCTTTGTGCCGTGGGAGCGATGCTTTTAGGCATAGCATTACCTACCGGAGCGCAGACATCCTCAGGAGATGTCAATGGATTCAAGTACGAAGCCAATCTGATGGTCGGTGTGATGCAGATGGCCTATGACAGCGATGAGTTTCCGTCCCGCCACTGGTACAGCGGGAGAGAGCTCAGTGATTTCTACGAGACCTACACCGGAGATCCTGGCTTTTCAGCCTTCTACACAGCTGATTTCAATGTCTATCTCACCAAGTGGCTGAAGGTCGGAGCCAGCGCGGGCTATGCCAAAGCGTGGGCGAATGTGTTCGACCCTCGTGGCAACAAGAAAATCGGGGAAAAGACATTGAATGACTATTCTCTGCTTGGACAGGCCAAATTCACATTCATCAACAGGCAACTGTTCAGGATGTATGCCGGGATCGGTGCCGGAGCCTCAGTCTGGGCCGGAGACGACTGCGGCAAGTCATATTCAAAGCTCCTTCCTGCCGTTGAGTGCATTCCGTTGGGTTTCCAATGGATGGATCATAAGATATACACGACTCTTGAGATTGTGGTAGGCACCAGAATGAGCGGAGTCAGAGGAGGATTAGGTTATAGATTCTAAACTTGGATATTATGAAAAGAGTTTTATCATTTGCGACAGTGATCGCGGCCATCATACTCGCGGCGACATCTTGCAGCAAGGCAGAGCGAGAGTTTTCAGGAAGCGACGGGGAGGTGTCATATTCAATGGGGCCATATATGATGTGCATCGCCGATAACCTGATTGTTGACAATCTCAAGATTCTGGAGTACAGAATCAACGGCAAGGCCAACATACAGAGCAGGACTTCCGTCGAAACTCCGGATGACCCGTCCTACAGGATTCCGGGAGTAAAGGTTGAGAAAGCGGCGGAAGACAGCACGTGGATCATCTCCAACAAAGATCTGGAATATTGGTTCCTCGGCGACTCTTCCTACCCTACCGATTACACAATAACAGCCAAAATGCAGCCAGGTGACTACAACCACTTCCATAGCTGGAAGGTCTCAATCGAAGGGGAAAGGCGCGAGCAGAAAGGCTACTCCTGCAAATTCTCCACGCCAGAGGATCCTATCACCTACACGATCGGTGATTCCGGATATTCTTGGGGCAGCTGCAAGGGTCAACTGAATATGCTTGTGTACAAAAACGGCAAGGCCATCGACTCGATCGTTATGACACTCCGAGGAGGCAGAGATGACTACAGCCTTGTAAGAACCTACTAATCGCCTACATATTTACTGGACAGATCCAGAATGAAAAAGACAGAGGCCGCTTCGGGAGTGATTCCGCAGCGGCCTCTGTCATAATTATGTGGTTAAGTTTACTTTCTCAAGGTAGGAAGCCAGGTCTGGATGTGCTTGCCCTTCCAGCAGTCCACGGAAGAGTAGTCAACCATCTTGATGTCACCCTCGGTGGTAGGGACAAGGAACTGCATTCTGGTGCCGGGACGCTCGGCATCGACAATCTTGACCTTGACCTCACCGTTGGCGTCAGCGACAACCTGGACCGGCTTGTTGTAGTCAGGATCGATGTTCTCGTCACGTGCGAGAACCAACGGTCCCCACTGCACGGCCTGGAAGTATTTGCCCTCAGGATTGCGGCCGTTCTCGGAAGCCTTGATGAGCTTGGCCTTCATATCGAAGATGATATAGATGCTGTCTCCTGCCTGCCACTTGCGCTCAAGATTCAGGTATTTGCCAGCCTCGACCTTACCGACATACTTGCCGTTGACCGCCACGTATGTCATCTCGCTCCAAGAAGGAATATGCAGTTTCACGGTGAACTTCTCCTTGGCGGCAGGATCAACGGAGATCCTGACTTCATTAGCGCGAGGATATTCAGTGACGATTCCAAGCTTCACCTCGTGGCCTTTAGCTGTCTTGGCTGTCACGGTTCCGGCGTTGTAGAGATTGATGACCGGGCCTTCCTTGGACTGCATCGCGGCGATGTAAGGGAGATATGACAGGCCACAAGGGCCGCTGAGGTTGCAGCAGGTCACCGGCTGACCATCGATGTTGGTTCCCCAACCGCTGTTGGTCACCTTCGCACCGTTCAGAAGGTTGACATAGCTGAAACTTTTTCCGTCCGGCTTCATCGCTCCCAGAAGGCCGTTGTAGGCATATTTCTCGATGTAGTCAACCGCTGTCGGGTCTCCGGTCAGACGAAGGTACTGCGAGCAATACTTCATCCAAGTCACGCCGACGCAAGTCTCCATCATCCTCTTGATGTCCGGATTGGTCTGCTCCACAGCGGTGTTGCTCCATCCCTCGCCGTTGAGTCTTGGCCAGTAGATGTCAGATCCAGCGTTGCCGATGATGGTAATCTCATTGTCTTTAACATCGTTGAAGAAGTTGTCAAGACAGGTCTTCCACCTTTGGTCTCCGGTGGCGCGGTAATATTCAGCCAATCCTTCCCAGACAGAGGTCATCTCGTAGGCCTTAGGATAAGGCTTTCCGACCTCGTAGAGGTGTGCTCCATCATAGACCTGTTGGAAGATGTTGCTGCCCTTGGACGCACCGGTCGTGACGATATATTCAGCGAAATCGAGATATTCCTTCTTGCCGGTGATGAAGTAAAGCTTCACCATCGGTTCGAGGATTGATGAGGATTCGATTTTTGTTGAGCTCCAGCCAAGTTCGGTGATGCTCTTCTTAGGAGCCGGGCCAACCTGATCGATCACGCTCTTGGCTTCCTTCTCCAAAGCGGCAAGAACTCTCGGATCCTGCTCTACATCAGTGTAATACTGAAGCAGACCGAGCATAACGTACTTCCTCTCCCAGATGTCTCCGTCACGGTTGCCCGGCTGATCCTCGACAGCGGTGCAGCTGAGGCTGCCGTTGCTCTTCTCGGTGGCCATAAGTTTGTAAACCAGATTCTTTGTGAGTTCCTTGAGTTTAGGGTCTCCGTTATAGCGGTAAAGCAGGGAGTTCGTGCGGATGCACTTGCCTGGCATCTCACCGAGGGCGAACTTCGGACGGCCTTTGACGAAGTAATCGATGACCTTGTCGTAAGGCATCACGCCGTTGACCCAGTGGTCTATGGAGTTCTGGATGTCATCGGCGAAGTAGCCGTTGAATGTCACACTTCCGGCCGGAAGCGGCTCAATCACATCGTCAACCTTTTTCAGGTTGTCCTGTGCGAAGGCTCCGACGGAGAGCAGCATAGCAGCTGCTGCGAAAACGATTGCATTTTTCATTATTATACCTATTGAATATTTTCCAAAAGCCCACAAAGTTAACATTTTTCCGCGCACTTCCGACATCGGCGGAAGAGTAAAAAGGATAATATTAACAAAAAAGGTTAATGAATATTCCGACAACGCCGATGACACCACAACATTAGCCTGCGTCAAGACTTGCGGAAAACGCTTTTTGCCGAAGAGTTTTTTTGTTCGTATATTTGTCAATGACAGCATCAATATTGTTTTTGTCGGTGGTAATGAGTACCCGCCACGGATTTGGCAAGGAAGAGGCTGGATATTATTAACAATCGCTATGGTAAGAATATTCTGCAAGAACACCGGGACATACAAAGAGTTCCTTGAAGGGACTCCCCTGCTGGACATCGCTCCGGCATTCGAGTTCGACAAGCCTTACGACATTCTGGCCGCCAAGGTGAATAATGTGGCCGAAGGGCTGAGGTTCAGGGTTTTCCACAACCGCGACGTGGAGTTTCTGGACTACCGTACCTACATCGGACGCAACTTCTACAGCCGCTCGCTCTGTTTCCTTCTGTACAAGGCCACAAGGGATTTATTCCCGGAAAGCAGGATGACCATCCGCCGGCCGATCTCCAAAGGCTATTTCTGCTCGGTTTACAAGAATGACGGATCATTCCTCACGGAAGAGGACGTGGAGGCAATAGGAGCGAGGATGCGTGAACTCGTGAGCGAGAATATTCCTTTCAAAAGGAAAGAACTCCAGATCGGAGAGGCCATCAGGATATTCAAGGAATCCGGCGACCTTGACAAGGTTAAGCTGCTGGAGACGTGCGGCGAGGTTTACATCACCTGCTACTCGTTGGGCGATGTGACTGACTACTATTATGATGAGCTTGTACCGAGCACCGGTTACCTCAAGACATTTGGTGTGAAGTTATGTCACGGAGGAATATTGCTGCGTGTCCCTGACCGCCACCACCCGGAGGATCTGGCGCCGCTTCACGAGCAGCCAAAGACTTTCGAGGTGTTCGCCGAAACGCACAAATGGAATTGGATAATGGGACTCTCCAATGTCGGGGATGTAAACGAATCCATCCTAAAAGGCAACGCCTCCGACCTTATCCAGATCTCGGAGGCATTACAGGAGAAGAAGATAGTCCAGATCGCCGAAGAGATCGAGAGAAGGCACAACGACCCGGAGAATCCGGTGAAGCTGGTTCTCATCACGGGTCCGAGCAGCAGCGGAAAGAGCACGGTCTGCAAAAGGCTCAGCGTCCAACTGAAGGCCTGCGGACTGCACCCGATCTCGTTCTCGACGGACGACTATTTCGTCAACCGCGTTGACACTCCGAAACTGCCGGACGGAAGCTATGACTTCGACAATTTCGACACCGTGGATCACGAATATCTCCAGAAAGACCTCATCAAACTGCTTGACGGCGAGGAGGTCGAGGTTCCTGAATATAACTTCGTGACCGGCCGCCGCGAGTTCAACGGCAAGAATCTCAAGCTTGGCGAAAGATCAGTACTGTTGATTGAAGGTCTGCACGCCTTGAACCCTCGTCTCACGGAGAAGGTTCCGGACAAGGAGAAATTCAGGATATTCATAAACACCATCACCTCCATCTCGCTGGACTGCCACAATTGCATTCCGACAAGCGACAACCGCTTGCTGCGGCGGATCGTGAGAGATTACCTCAAGGGGGCGTTCACGGCCAGGGAATCGATCGCAAACTGGCCGAATGTGCGCAGGGCCGAGGTCAAGTGGATCTACCCGTTCCAGGAGAACGCGGACGTGCTGTTCAACTCGGCATACCTCGTGGAGTTCGCCGTGCTGCGCACCCACGCCGAGAGGATTCTCGCGACCGTGCCGAAGAACTGTCCGGAGTACAGCGAGGCTCACAGGCTGCTGAAATTCCTGCACTATTTCGTGCCGGTTTCCGACAAGGAGATCCCGCCGACTTCGCTGCTGCGCGGATTCATCGGAGGTGGAAGCTATTGACTTTAGCCGGCGATCAAGATTTGTGACGGCCAAGAGAGGCTTTAGTATATTCATAGACAACAATTAAAACATCTACCAACAAAATGGCGGACGAAAAGATAATATTCTCAATGAACGGTGTGGGGAAGGTTCTCCCGCACAACAACAAGGTTATTCTGAAAGACATCTACCTTTCATTCTTCTACGGGGCCAAGATCGGCATCATCGGTCTGAACGGTTCCGGTAAATCGACCCTTATGAAGATCATCGCCGGTGTGGAGAAATCCTACCGTGGCGAGGTGGTCTGGGCTCCGGGATATTCAGTGGGCTACCTTGAGCAGGAGCCACAGATGGATCCGGACAAGACAGTCATAGAGGTCGTGCAGGAAGGAGTGCAGGAGGTGATGGATGTTCTCAATGAATATAACGAGATCTCCCTCAAGTTTATGGAGCCGATGGACGATGACCAGATGAACGCGCTGATCGAGCGTCAAGGCGAGTTGTCCGAGAAGATCGAGCATCTGGGCGGCTGGGAGATTGACGCGAAGCTCGAAAGGGCGATGGACGCTCTGAACTGCCCTCCGGCCGACGCCAAGATTTCCACGCTTTCTGGTGGTGAGCGCCGCCGTGTGGCCCTGTGCCGCCTGCTGCTCCGTGAGCCGGACGTGCTGCTTCTGGACGAGCCTACCAACCACCTCGACACAGAGAGCATCCAGTGGCTTGAGGCGCATCTGAGGCAGTACAAGGGCACGGTCATCGCCGTGACCCACGACCGTTACTTCCTCGACAACGTGGCCGGCTGGATTCTTGAGCTTGACAGAGGAGAAGGCATCCCGTGGAAAGGCAACTACAGCTCTTGGCTGGAGCAGAAGACCAAGAGGCTTGAGATGGAGGAGAAGCAGGAAAGCAAGAGACGCAAGACCCTCCAGCACGAGTTGGAGTGGGTGCGGATGGCTCCTAAGGCACGTCAGGCCAAGCAGAAGGCCCGTCTTGGTGCCTACGAGAAACTTGCTTCGGCAGACTCAAAGGAGAAGGAAGCCAATCTGGAAATCTACGTTCCGAACGGACCGCGTCTCGGCAACAAAATCATCGAGTTCAAGGATGTGTCCAAGGTCTACGGGGACAAGGTTCTTTTCGAACATCTTTCCTTCGCCCTTCCACCTGCCGGAATCGTGGGCGTGATCGGTCCTAACGGAGCCGGAAAGACGACTCTGTTCAGACTCATTATGGGCATCGAGAAACCGGACACCGGTTCCATCGACATCGGCGAGACCGTGAAGATCTCCTACGTTGACCAACAGCACAAAAGCATCGACCCGGACAAGACCGTGTTCGAGACCATAGCCGGCAACTCCGAGTGGGTAAGGCTCGGCAACAAGGACATCAACGCGCGCGCCTGGGTGTCCAGGTTCAACTTCAGCGGATCGGATCAGGAGAAACTCTGCGGAGTCCTTTCCGGAGGTGAGAGGAACAGGCTGCACCTTGCGCTGACACTCAAGGACGAGGGCAACGTGCTGCTCCTTGACGAGCCGACGAACGACGTGGATGTCAACACGATCCGTGCCCTTGAGGACGGCCTTGAGAACTTCGCGGGATGCGCTGTCGTGATCAGCCACGACCGCTGGTTCTTGGACAGGATTGCCACACACATCCTCGCCTATGAGGGAGACTCCAATGTGGTGTTCTTTGAGGGCAACTACGCCGAGTACGAGGAGAACCGCAAGGCGCGTCTTGGCAACACAGAGCCTAAGAGGTTCAAGTACAAGAAACTGATGGAATAATATCCGGTCAGACTGTTTTGGTCCGGACTATTCATTAATATCCTTATGAGAAGAACTTTGTTCACTGTTCTGGCTATGTGCGTGATGTTTGACGCGCATAGCCAGATATTCGTAAAGACAGATGCCTACAAATGGCAGGGAGACACCATCACGCAAGGCGAGTTCTTCGCCACCGCTCCCAATGAATATGAGATCGTGTCGACATATTCAGCCCAGCCTGGCTTCAGGATGCCGATACAGAAAACGTGGAAACTGAAGAATGATATTTCATCGTATCCACAGCTGTCCACACCTAACCTGCTCCACAAGGCAATCTACAATATGGGCCTCGATGAGATGGTCAACGCCGTGGAGCCGGACACGACTCTGCGCACAGGAAAGGAATGGGCTGGTGTATGGACCCGTGATGTCAGCTACTCCATTTTGTTGTCAATGGCCTATCTTCAGCCAGAGGCTTCAATGATTTCTTTGAGAAAGAAAGTTGACTCTATGGAGCGGATCATCCAGGACACCGGCAGCGGCGGTGCGTGGCCCGTTTCAACAGACCGTGAGATTTGGTCCGTGGCCGCCTACGAGGTTTACAAAGTGACCGGGGACAAGGAATGGCTGAAGTTCATATATCCTGTCATAAAGCGTTCGCTCGAAACCGATTACAAGTCCGTTTATGATGAAAAAACCGGGTTGGTCAAAGGCGAGACATCGTTTATCGACTGGAGGGAGCAAAGCCATCCTAAGTGGATGCAGTGCG
>CAVBMN010000069.1:0-13254 GCA_963596515.1 bacterium | reverse complement strand
GAGAACGACAATTTCAAGACACTTCTGTTGAACGCCATAGATTGGGTAACCGAAAAATGAAATCGTTCAGGATCCTGACAACGACGGCTTGCCTCGTGGTCTGTGCCCTGTCACAGGCGCAGACCTCGTTCTGCAATGACGAATCGCTTCGGAAGCAACTGATTGAAAGCGGATTCCTTCACAGTCCGCTGCCTGTTGACACTCTTGACTCATATGAGGCCGCCGGATGGAGAAAAGCGGTGCTCTCCGAGACAGGTCCGCTTGCCGGGCTCCCGATAGAGATGGGATTCCGGAAAAAGCCCGGATTCCGAGCCGTAGGTTCGCCCGGCGACCCAGACTATGCCACCTACGGGGGATGTCAAGTCACATACAACCTTGGCGGCCGGAATCTGGAAGACTACAACAGAATCGAGTTCTGGATTTACCCTGAGTGCAAAGGCTTGAGTGTCATCAATGTGGATTTGTCATTCATCAACGGGGACGTTCCGGCAAAGCCGGGCTACAACAGGCCGTCCGGATCGCATCTTGTCAATCTGAAGCCCGGAGTATGGAACAGATGTTTTCTGGAAATAGATGAATATCAAAGGGACAAGGTCCTCGGACTGAGATTCAGTTCCACAGACAGAGGCAGCTCCATCGGAGCGTCAGACTATTCCGCAAGATTTGTCATCGACAGGATCTCATTCCAGAAAGTCCAGAACCCGGACAAGGTCTCCGGTTGGGAACCGGCACAGGGACAGATTGTCTATTCCACCACCGGTTACAGCACAGTTGGAGAAAAGACCGCTGTCACCGGTCCGCAGACAAAAGGCAGATTCAGCGTCATCGACACCGAATCCGGAGCCGTTGTCTATTCAGGACGGATCAGGAAAAGCGTCACGACAACCGGCACATTCGGAGTTCTGGACTTTTCCTCGCTCACAAAACCGGGAACCTACAGAATAAAGGCAGGAGATGCCGAGACCGACTCCTTCAGAATCTCTGACAACCTCTGGGACGATTCCCGTTGGAGGGTGCTCAACTACATATTCAGTCAGCGATGCGGTCACGAAGTGCCTGGAATCCACGGAGTTTGCCACAAAGACCTCTTTGCGTCGCACGATGGAAAGAGGATTGAATATTCAGGCGGCTGGCACGACGCCGGCGACCTTTCACAGCAGACCTTGCAGACCGGTGATGTGACATATTCACTTATAGAGGCATATTCATCGCTTAAAGACCGCAATCCGGTTCTGGCGGCACGAATGCTTGAGGAGGCTCGATGGGGGTTGTCGTTCATCATCGGTTGCCGCTTCGGCGACGGTTTCAGGGCAAGCAGTATGGGGCTTCTGATCTGGCAGGACGGGGTTATCGGGACATTCGATGACATAACCTCGGTCAGGGTGCAGAACAACGCCTTCGACAATTTCCTACACTCAGGCTACGAGGCGTTCGCCGCTATGACCCTGCCCGACAACGACAACGAATTGAAGGCACGGCTGCGTGACATCGCCGAGGAAGACTTCCGCTTCGCCTCCGAAAAATTCGCCAAGGACGGCTACGACATCTTCACACAGCCCTACGAACACACCTACAACACATCGCCCAGCCAGTTCCAGGCCACAATCTCTTGGGCGGCCAGCCAACTCTACAAACTGACCGGAAAGCAGGAATATGCCGACAGAGCCTCCGAGGCCATTGAATATGTTCTCTCGTGTCAAAGGACAGAGCCGGTCGGAGATTGTCCGGGAGGATTTTTCTACAGGGACACAACCAGAAGATCCATAGTGCATTACATCCATCAGTCACGGGATCAGGTCTTTATGCAGGCGTTCGCTATGCTCTGCGAGACCCAGAAAGAGTCTCCTGACTATGACAGGTGGCTCGGAGCGATAAGGCTTCACGGTGACTATCTGAAAACCCTTATGCGTTACACCGCTCCGTACGGAATGATTCCAAGCGGTGTGTACGAGGCGGAAGAATGGAAGGACACCGAAAGTTTCTATGCCCTTCATCTGTTTCCGCCGGCAGACGCCGAGGAAAGATATTCCTGCCAGATCAGAAAAGGTGTACGGCTGGACGACAGCCATTACATCAAGCGGTTCCCTGTCTGGTTCGGGATATTCAACGGCAATTCCGCCGTCCATCTCTCAACAGGCAAGGCTGCGGCGATCTGTGGAAAGATTCTTGGTGACGAGGACTTGATTCAAATCGCCCGTGAGCAACTTTACTGGACCGTCGGCAAGAATCCGTTCGGCCAGTCTTTGATCTACGGGGAAGGACACAACTACCCTCAGATGGACAGCTTCTCCAGCGGAGAGATTACCGGTGAGATGCCGGTCGGAATCCGCACTCTGGGTGATGACGACATCCCATACTGGCCACAGACCAACAATGCCTGCTACAAGGAAGTCTGGGTCACCACTGCCGGAAAATGGATCTCCCTTCTGTCGGAATTTCAGGAATAATCTGATATGTATTTGGTCTGATTGAAATTCACGTCATAGTGCATTCAATCAGGCCAAAGTGGTTTCTTACTTATTTCAGAAAGACGAAGAAAACCGCAAGGACGAGACAAACAAAGGCTGCCAGATGATTCCAATGTAACGCTTCTCCCTTGAAGAGGAACGTGACAACGACCGTGAAGACAATCAAGGACACAACCTCCTGAATGACTTTTAGTTGCAAAAGGCTGAACGGACCGCCGTTGCCGGAGAAGCCGAGACGGTTGGCCGGAACCTGGGCGCAATATTCAAAGAAAGCCAGCCCCCACGAGAAAAGAATGACCAGAATGAGAGGCCAGCTCGTGGAGACCTTCATCTCCTGAAGCTTCAAGTGGCCGTACCACGCGAATGTCATAAATATGTTGGAGAGCACCAACAAGAGAACAGTTCCTATAGCTTTCATCATCTTGCAAACATCAAAATCGGGTGCAAAGGTAGTAATATTCATTGGTATATTCAGTTGCTTCGATGCTTCGACAAGCTCCGCAACCTATGCTCAATGACCGGACCGACAGGTCGCTGAGCCTGCCGAAGCGACAGAAGCTCATCTCCTGATGAATAATAATTTGAAATATATCGCGGCATTTTTGCTTATAATCTTTTTTGGGGTTACCTTTGTCGGGTAAATTATAAAACAATTTATAAACCGATAATATTAAATCATTATGAGCGAAGAGAAATTCAGGATTGAATCCGATCTTCTTGGGGAACTTCAGGTTCCGGCTGAGGCCTACTACGGTGTTCAGACACAAAGGGCTCTCAACAATTATAAGATTTCCAACACCAGGATGCGCGACTATCCTGAGTACGTCATCGCAATGGCCTGCATCAAGCTCGCTGCCGCGGAGACCAACAAGGAACTCGGAGCGCTTGAGCCGCACATCGCGGATGCCATCGTGGCCGCCTGCCGCGAGATTATCGATGGCAAACTCCACGACCAGTTCCCGGTTGATATGATGCAGGGAGGAGCCGGAACGTCAGTGAATATGAATGCGAACGAGGTCATCGCCAACAGAGCCCTGGAGATTATGGGACACAACAAAGGTGAGTACCAGTTCTGCTCTCCTAACGACCACGTGAACTGCGCCCAGTCCACCAACGACGCTTATCCTTCAGCGTTCCGTTACGCTTTCATCAGAATGAACAGGAAGCTGGAGAAAAGCCTCAAAGACCTTATCAATGCGTTCAAAGACAAGGGAGAAGAGTTCAAGCACGTGATCAAGATGGGACGTACACAGCTTCAAGATGCCGTGCCTATGACATCCGGCCAGGAGTTCCACGCCTATGCCACCAACCTTGAGGAAGAGGTTCTGAACCTTGAGAGAAACGCCAACCTTCTCTATGAGATCAACATGGGAGGAACTGCCATCGGTACCGGCCTTAACGCCAAGCCAGGCTTCGCCGAACTCTGCGCGAAGAAAATGACTGAGTTGACAGGCGAGCACTTCATCGCCGCTCCGGACCTCGTGGAGGCGACCCCAGACACAGGTGCCTACGTCAGCTACTCAGGCGCCCTCAAGAGACTGGCAGTCAAGCTTTCCAAGATCTGCAACGACCTCAGGCTTCTCACCTCCGGGCCACGCTGCGGCCTCAAGGAGATCAATCTTCCACCTATGGCCCCGGGATCATCTATTATGCCGGGCAAGGTCAACCCTGTCATCCCTGAGGTTACCAACCAGGTCTGCTTCAAGGTGATCGGCAACGACACCACAGTCTCATTCGCCGCCGAGGCCGGACAGCTTCAGCTGAACGTTATGGAGCCAGTTATCGCCGAGTCCATAATGGAGAGCATCACTTGGCTTACCAATGCGATGAACACACTCCGTACAAAGTGCGTTGAAGGCATAACTGTCAACAAGGATCGTTGCTACGAGATGGTCAAGAACAGCATCGGCATCGTGACCGCCCTCAACCCTATCATCGGCTACAAGGCCAGCACCAAAGTCGCCAAGGAAGCCCTTGAGACCAACCGCTCGGTCTATGACATCGTGCTTGAAAAGGGTCTCCTCACCAAAGAGGAACTCGACAAGACTCTCGACCCGAAGAATATGATCAGGTAATTATTTGATAAGCATAATAAAAGCGCCGGCCCAATGGGTCGGCGCTTTCGCATATTCATTAGTCAAAGATTATTTCTTTGCTGGCTTGGCGGCTTTGGCGTTGCCATTCTTGGCGGCAAGACGCTTCTGATCCCACATTGTGGCATCGTACATCACCGGAGTACCGATGAAGATGGAAGCGTAGGTACCGATGCAGATACCAAGGATAAGGGCAACCGCAAGACCTCTGATGGACTCACCACCGAAGATCGCGATGGCAAGCATCGTGACGAGTGTGGAGACAGAGGTGTTGATTGTACGAGTCAAAGTGGCGTTGATGGCCAGATTGGTGTTTGTCTTTACATCAACATTAGGATGCATAGTCCTGTACTCACGGATACGGTCGAAGATAACCACGTTATCGTTGATGGCGTAACCGATGATGGTCAGAATGGCCGCGATGAACGTCTGGTCAACGTCAAGGTTGAACGGCAGGATTCCGGAGAACAGTGAGAAGAAGCCGATCACGATGATCGCCGTGTGGGCAAGTGAAACGACTCCACCAAGACCCCAGGTCCATCCCTTGAAACGGAAGGCGATGTAGGCGAAGATCACGAGTAGGGAGAGGATGACGGCGATGATCGCGTCCCTCTTCATATCGTTGGCGATCGTAGGGCCCACCTTGTCTGACGATATGATACCGTTAGGGTTGTCAAGGGTTGAGCGGAAATCGTCAAGAGTGATATCCTTCTCGGCGAAGAACGGCTTCAAAGCCTCATAGAGCATAGACTCAACCTCAGCGTCAACATCAGTTGACTCCTGGTCATTCTTGTACTGTGTTGTGATCTTCATCTGGCTCTCACCACCGAACTGCTTGACCTCGACAGCGCCGTCAAACTCAGCGGCGGCGGCGTCACGAACCTGCTCGGCTGTGACTGGCTGGTCGAAACGGACAACATAGGTACGGCCACCGGTGAAGTCAACACCATAGGTGAAGCCCTTTGTGAAGATGGAGACAATCGCGATGACGATCAACGCGCCAGAGATGATGTAAGACCATTTGCGCGCGGCGATGAAGTCAACGTGAGTGTTCTTGAGGAAGTTCTTGGTGAGGTTGTTCTCAAATGTGACGCTCTTGCCCTTCTCGATGCGGTCATCGAAGATAAGTCTTGTGATGAAGATAGAGGTGAGGACAGAAGTGATGATACCGATGATCAATGTGGTGGCGAAGCCCTGTACAGGACCGGAACCGAACACGAAGAGGACGATACCGGTAAGGAGGGTGGTCACCTGACCGTCGATGATGGCGGAGTAGGCGTTCTTGTAACCATCCGCGACAGCCTTGCCCAGACCCTTGCCCGCGGCAAGCTCCTCCTTGATACGCTCGTAGATGATCACGTTGGCGTCAACGGCCATACCCATTGTCAGGACGAGACCGGCGATACCAGGGAGTGTCAGGACGGCTCCGAATGAAACGAGGACTCCGAAGAGGAGAAGCACGTTGCAAAGAAGGGCGATGTCAGCGGCGACACCGGCGCCCTGATAGAAGAAGATCATATAGACAAGCACCAAGATGAACGCGATAAGGAATGAGATCATACCAGCGTTGATGGACTTGGCTCCGAGGGAAGGACCTACGACCTGCTCCTGGATGATGGTGGCAGGCGCAGGAAGCTTACCTGACTTGAGGACGTTCACAAGGTCAGTGGCCTCATCCGGAGTGAAATGACCGGTGATTGAGGAACTACCTCCAGTGATGGCGTTCTGCACGTTAGGATAGGAATATACCATACCGTCGAGGACGATGGCGATCTGCCTTCCGACATTGTCGCTGGTCATACGGGCCCATACATTGGCACCCTCGGCGTTCATACTCATTGAGACAGAAGGCTCACCGTTTGAGCCGTGATCGTAAACGACACGCGCGTCAGTGATGACACCACCGTCAAGCTTGGCCTTGCCGTCCCTTGAGGTAGCCTTGATTGCCACGAGCTCGAAGACGTTGTCAGCCTGAACATACTCAGACGGCTTGACTGACCACATAGGCTTGAACTCGGCAGGGAAGATCTCAGCTATCTGAGGCATCTCAAAGTACCTGTTGATCTTGGCCGTGTCAATAGCGGACGCGAATCCGATGCAGGCGTTGTTGGCGCCAGAAGGATTCAGCACGGCGAAAAGAGGATTGGCCTTTCTGTAGGCATCAATCTCGGCTGAGTTGTTCTGATTCTGGGCGATCTCCGCGGTAAGCAAGGAATCGGTGCCCTCTGTGGCGTTCTGAGCCGCAGCCGGTTCAGCCACAGCTGTTGTGTCAGGCTCGCCGGCCAGGATCTCGGCCAGTTTGGCGTTGGCCTCGGCGAGATAGCCTGAAAGCTCCTGGCTGGTGAAAGTCTCCCAGAATTCAAGGGAAGCGGTTCCCTGAAGGAGTTTTCTCACACGCTCAGGCTCCTTCACGCCAGGAAGCTCGACAAGGATACGTCCACTGTTGCCAAGTTTCTGGATGGAAGGCTGGGTCACACCGAAACGGTCGATACGGTTTCTCAACACGTTGAATGAGTTGGCCACAGCACTCTCGGCCTCATCACGGATCACGCTGATGACATCAGCATCCGAAGACTCAGGCTTGATCTTGTCCTTCATCTCGTAGGTTCCGAAGATCTGAGAGAGTCTCTGACCGTTGCCTACCTCTTTCCAAGCGTCAGCGAAAAGGGTTATGTAGTCTTCCCTGGAATTGACGCTGCGCTCTTTGGCAAGTGCGAGAGCCTTCTGGAACGCCGGATCGGTGTTGTCGCCGGAAATGGCCTTAACAAGATCCTGAAGCTGCACCTGCAGCATAACATTCATACCTCCCTTAAGGTCAAGACCGAGGTTGATCTCCTTGGCCTTGCAATCCTTGTAGGTATTCCAGAGGAAAACCTTCTTGGAAGAGATGGAGTCGATGAATACCCTGTTCTGTTCCTTCCTGATCGAGTCCAGATAGTAAGCCTGGTCATTTTCAGGAACCTGCGCGAAAGCCGCTGAGTTCTGGGCGGCGATGGCAGCATTCTCGGCGAACTTCTCCGCTTTCTTTTCCTGGATGGATGTCACCGCCGTGAACGAAAGCTGCCAAATGGAAGCGATCGCAAGCAGAATGGCGACAAGCCTTATCCAACCTTTACTTTGCATAATTTTAACTTTATTTTATTGTTTTAATTTTTGCGCATAAAAATAGGGGTACAAATTTAGCATTTTTTTCTTAGAAAGAAATTATCTGCCAAGTATTTCTTATTTTTGCAGACGCATTCACCGAGATTTTTCGAAATGAGAAACAAAATATTCATCGGCATATTCATTCTGCTCACGCAGATTGCTTTCGGGACTGGTGCTTCGGCACAGGTCTCCCCCACCCGTCTTCTGATGAAAGCGGATTCATCCAGAATGGCTTACAACTTCCCGGAGGCGGTTAAATACTGCGAAGCCGCCGTCGATGCGCTGGACTCGACCTCTTCGGCCAAAGCGGAAGAACAATTGCTGCTCGCCCGCAATGGACTGAATATGATGGGATTCTGCAGCCAGCCGGTCGTGGTGGCCAAGCAGACGTTCCCTCTTCAGGACTTTCTTCTGTTCTACCCGCTTAAGGACCTCAGTTGGAGAAAGACCCCGAACCAGCTCGACTCGCTCGGAGGAGACAACCTTTCGCTCGCTGTCTATGTACCGAACGGAGCCAGAGACATTTACTATTCCGCCAAGGACGAGGAAGGCATCAGGAATATCTACAGCACACATCTGGCTGACTCACTGTGGTCTGTCCCGACCCTCATAAACGAGCAGATGACCAGTTCCTCGGACGAGATCTACCCGATGCTATCCCCTGACGGCCAGTCACTTTACTTCGCGTCGAAAGGCCTGTACGGAATGGGCGGCTACGACCTCTATGTCTCGCAATGGAACAAGGAAACCGGCGACTGGGATGTGCCTGTGAATATGGGATTTCCGTACTCGTCGCCTTACGATGACTTCCTCTTCGTCAACACCGACGACGGGAAATATTCCATCTTCGCCTCGAACCGCGAGTGCGGCCGCGACAGCGTCACAATCTATGTCCTTGAATATGACGGTATGCCTGTCCGCAAGGCAGTCTCGGAAGTGGACGAGCTCAGGCAGCTGGCGGCACTTAATCCGGCCGGAAGCCCTTCCAGGATTGACAATGGATCCGCTGTCTCGGGCGAGACGGATGAGAGCACGAGGAAATATATGGATAAGATGCGCGAGGTCAGAGCCTTGCGTGATTCCGTGGCACGGTTCGGGAAGAATCTGGACAAACTGCGCTCCGGACTGGCCACCGCGTCAGACGAGGAAAAGGTCAGGCTTACGGCCGAGATAGCGGACAAGGAGATGATGCTTCCGACGCTGAACAGCACTCTGAACGCAGCTGTCAAGCAGCTCCAAAGCATTGAGATGGACTTCCTGGCGAACGGTATCGTGATTGACACGCGAAAACTACAGGCTGAAGCCGACAAGGAGATCGTGGGGGCGGCTTCCGGCTATACATTCTCCAAGAACAGCTACGGACCGGAACTCCGTCTGGACATCCGGAAACCGAAGCCGACATTCGACTATTCATTTATGATCCTTCCGGAAGGACGGTTCGCCGAAAGCAATGTGCTGCCAGACGGCCTTGTCTATCAAATCAGGATATTCACTCTTTCCAGAAAGGCCGCCGTAGCGGATCTCAACGGTCTGAGCCCGGTCTTTGAAAGGACCACGACCTCTGGCAAGCACGCATATTCAGTCGGCCTATTCAAGTCCTACAAGGATGCCCTCTCCAATCTTAACAAGGTGAAGAAGAGAGGATTCCGTGACGCGCAGATCGACGCTTTCCACAACGGTCAGGTCATCGGTGTCTCCAAGGCCAGGGAACTTGAATCGAAAGTCAGGACATTGATGATGGTCAAGATCTATCCGGAGGACGGTCAGTCGCTGTCAGAACAGGCGATGGAAGTCCTGCGCCAGCATTCTGACAAGGATCTCATCAAGAGCGTCGAGGCCGGGACGGTTGTGTTCACGACAGGCCCGTTCGATGACAAATCCTCAGTCGAGACCCTTGTCGCCGCCCTTAAGACCGCCGGAGTGGAGAACATCTCCGTCACCGAATCCTCATCGGAATAGTCCAAACACCTGCGTTTCCTGTATTCAGGAGAAAACGCTATCTTTGTGTGATTCAGAAAGAATGACACGGCCAATAATTATGATTGCGGCGATCAGCCAGAAAGAAATATCAAGATGAAGAAAGTCGGGAAAGTGCTTGTTGTGGATGACAATGCGGGGATCAGGTCCGCATTGAAGATCCTGTTGCCTATGCGGTTCGAGGCGGTGGAGATCCTGCCGTCCCCTGCACAGCTGATCAGCACGGTGAACGCATTCCAGCCGGATGTGATCCTGCTGGATATGAATTTCAACACGGACATCAACACGGGGAACGAGGGTCTGTTCTGGCTCAGCGAGTTGCGCAACAACAACCCGAACCAGAAGGTGGTGCTGTTCACCGCCTACGCCGACATCTCGCTGGCGGTCGAGGGGATGAAAAGAGGGGCGTTCGACTTCATCGTGAAGCCGTGGGAGAACGAGAAACTGCTCGCCACGCTGGAAAGGGCGGTGGCGGAGAACCGGAAGGACAGTCAGCAGTCCAATGAATATACCACCGGCCCGACCGGGATGTACTGGGGCACGTCAGCGGCCATGGCCGAGATCAGAAAGACGATCGAGAAGATCGGCCCGACGGACGCGACGGTGCTGATCACAGGCGAGAACGGAACCGGCAAAGACCTTCTGGCCAGAGAGATACACAATCATTCAGAGCGGCGTAACGGACCGATGGTGAGCGTGGATGCTGGTGCGATCCCGGAGACGCTTTTCGAGAGCGAGCTCTTCGGCCACGTCAAGGGAGCCTTCACGGACGCCTACGCCGACAAGGCCGGAAAGATCGAACTGGCCGAGGGCGGAACCCTTTTTCTGGACGAGATCGGGAATATTCCCCTGCATCTTCAGGCGAAGCTTCTTAGGGTTCTCCAAAACCGGACGATCACACGTGTAGGGGACACGAAGCCCCGCAACGTGAACATCCGCCTTGTCTGCGCCACGAATATGGATCTGCGCCAGAAGGTGCAGGAAGGCTCTTTCAGAGAGGATCTTTTTTACAGGATCAACACGATGAGCATCCATCTGCCGGCCCTGCGGGAGCGCACGGAGGACATCGTGCCGCTCGCGGAGATATTCATAAAAAGATTCGACGAGAAGTACCATCGCGAGGTGGAAGGGATCGCTCCGGAAGCCAAGGCCGCGCTGAAGGACTGCCACTGGAGCGGGAATATTCGTGAGCTCCAGAACTGCATCGAGAAGGCGGTGATTCTCGCTGAAGGCAACGATCTTACAGAAAAGGAATTACAACTGCCGACGGAGGCTTTGGTCGAAGGAAGCGAGCAGTCAGTGGAAACCTTGGAGGAGGTCGAGGAAAAGGCAATCCGGGCCGCAGTGGAGAAATATTCAGGGAATATGTCGCTGGTGGCCAAGGCGTTGAACGTCAGCCGCCCGACCCTCTACAGCAAACTCAAGAAATACGGGATTTAGGAATATGCTTCCGTGGCCCGAAATAGCGATCTGCGTGGGAGTCATTCTGTTGGTGGCTCTGGTCGCGGTGCTTCTTACGAGGCATCGCATCCTCAAGAAAGTCACCTATATGCTTGACGCGCTGGAGGATAAGGAGACCAATTTCAGATTTGACGAGGGCGGCCTTGGAAGCCGGAAGATAAACCGTACTCTCAACCGAATCAGAACCATCTTCCAGAAAGAGACCGCGGACATCAGAGAGCAGGAGGAATATTACGGGCAGATGCTGGACCAAGCCAAGACAGGCATCGTCGTGCTGGAGTCTGGGACGGATTCCGTGCTTTACACCAACAAGCAGGCCCGGCTTCTGCTGGGCGTGTCATCTTTGAGTACGCTTCGCCAATTGGACATCATAAGTTCCTCTTTAAGAGGAGCTTTTGAGAAAGTCGAGGAAGGCCTTGACCAGAAAGCGTCGATATATTCAGAAAGTTCGCAGACGAACATTTCTCTTTCCGCCACTTCCGCCCACATCGGGCGCAAGGATGTGAAGATCATCGCCGTGAACGACATCTCGGAGGCCATCGAGGAGAACGAGTCGGAATCCTGGACAAGGCTAATCAGGGTGCTGACCCACGAGATAATGAACACCGTCACCCCGATCGCGTCCCTTTCCGAGGCTCTTTCCGAATATGCCGGGACAATCACTCCGCCAGCCGACGGTCCTGACCTCAAGGCGGGTCTGGAGACGATCGCAAGCTCGTCCAGAGGCTTGATCAAATTCGTCAATTCGTACAGGGATCTGACCCACGTAGCCGTGCCGGTAAGGAAAGCGTTTTTCGCCCGGGAGCTCGCCGCCAAGGTCATCGACCTAAGTCAGCCGGTGCTGACCGCCGCCGGAGCCGTGGCGAAATTCGTGGAGAAGACCGAGGATGTTCTGCTGTACGCCGACGAGAGCCAAATTTCCCAGATTCTCATCAATCTGGTGAAGAACGCCGCCCAGGCCGGAGCGAAGCACATCGAGATCTCCGCCGAGATTGACAAGAGAGACAACGTCATCATAAACGTAAGCAATGACGGGCCGGCGATCAGCCCGGCAAGCCAGGAAGAGATCTTCATCCCGTTCTTCACCACAAAGCCTGAAGGCAGCGGCATCGGCCTCAGTCTCTCCCGTCAGATAATGAGGATGCACGGCGGCACCCTCCGCCTAACCCGCTCGGACTCCGAAGCGACTGTCTTCACGCTCATATTCAAATAAAAAAGGAAGGCTACTCCGGCATTTTCATTAATAATGATACCGCATTCCGATTTTCATAAGAAAATAAGGAACGCGGGTATAAAAATAATAAAGATTTAAAGAATCTGCAACAATAGACAGAACTACTCGCTCTTGAGGGAATCGACTGGGTTCATACGGGCGATTCTCAGGGAGCCGATGGCGATTGTGGCGACGATGATGGCGAGGACGGCGATGTCTGCGGCGATGAAGAACAGAGGGTTCAGGGCGATCTTGACCGGGAATTGCTGGAGCCAATAATGAGCTATAAGCCAGGCACCGGCATCACCGATGATCACTGCGATGATCGCCATCTTCAGAACATCCATCACAAGCATCGACACAATCTCGGAGGACTGGGCTCCGTTGACCTTACGGACGGCGATCTCGGCGCTGCGGCGATAGTTCTCGTCGCTGACGTAGGAGATGAGGCCGATGATGGCGATCAGGAGGGCGAACAAGGAGCCAAGCTCGTAAGTGCGCTTCATCTGCTTCGTGGAGTCGTACATATTCACAAGTGTCTCCGAATATGACTTCACCTCGGCGTCGCTGTCCGGCGCCACCTCCTTGATGGCTCTCTCGACCTTGCGCATCGTCTCAGGAGTGACCTCGTTCAATTTGACAACAAGAGTGTGCATCAAGCCTGCCCAATCATATCCTCCCTTCTCCTTATATTCCTCTGAATAGAAATCCTGATTCCAGCACTGGCGGATGCTCGGACGCTCGTCCATATCGGTGACATCTCCGATGACATAATCCTCATAGACTCCGCAGATGGTGACCTGACCGTGCTCGGAAATGTTGACAATCTTGCCGACAGCACCGTCAGACCAATCCGCGAAGGCGGCCATCTTGGTCACAAACGACTTGCTGACAG
>CAVBMN010000068.1:0-13297 GCA_963596515.1 bacterium | reverse complement strand
CGTACTTTAATAAATTCAAAGTCATTCAGCAGCCTTGAATATGTCCGGCAACCTCGGTCCATCTTCCCGGCACCCCGTACCGACATATTCCTTAACGCTCACTAAAAACTTACAAATATACACATTTTCACTCAAGAATCATCGTAACGGAAACACGTCATCCCACTCGTCACCTATGCACCGCCACTTGCCTCGTCACTTGCCGCCACTTGCACGTTTTCCATCCACGGCAACTCCTATCTTCGCACCTCATTGCGTTTTGTCCACCCAAACCACCGTTCCGCCGGAAACTCGAATATATTTCAATAAATGACGTTTCGGTGGAAACTCAGACGGGAGCGAACTATGTGAGCCCGGTCCCGATAACATTAATGTATCAGGCGAGATATCTGACCATCAAGGATTTTAATCCTGATTATTTCACATACAACCATGACTACCCTAACGAGGAAGTCAAGCGTGGCTTCATATATTCTCTCAGCTAGTTGTTCCCCCCGGCATTGACAGAAGGCGAACTTTCAGTATATCTGTTCATTAGGGATATCCGCAATGGCAAATCAAGGCTTTTATGAATCGTCTCACTGCATTTTCCGCAGGAAACAGCTATATGATTCAGGGCGATCTGGAGTTGTACTTCCAGAACGTAATGTCGATAATGCTGAAAATGATGGGTCTTTACGTGAGGACCGAATACCAAACATCCAACGGCAGGATAGACATTGTATTTGACACGGATAAATATATCTATATCATTGAATTAAAGAAGAATGAATCCGACGAAACGGCCCTGAAACAAATCTATGAGAAGGTTTACGACAAACCATTCTTCGCCAGCGGCAAGCAGATAATCAAGCTAGGTATAAACTTCTCATCTGAAAACAAAACCATTGGCGGCTGGGCAGAGGCTTAAATTTCAGTCCACGACTCGCAGCATCATTATTACGCTACTCGAAACAGCCAAGGGCGGTACTCCTAAAAAAGAGATGGTGGAGAAGTACAAACTCATCATACCCACACGGTCCGACGCTCCAGAGCAACGTGATGTACTTGGCTGGCGTGGACCTGTACGACATTATGAAGGTCACTGGCCACACATCGCCTGCGATACTGAAGAATTACATAAAGGCAGACTCCCTCAAAGTCGTCGAGAAACTGACCGACAAATACGATTACTTCAAGTGATCTACCTCATTCGATTGTTTTCCGCATCATTTTTCTTGTTTTGATGCAGAAAATTCATTTTTTGAGGCAGAAAAAAACTATCTTCGCCCTATAAACAATACGCGCTATGCACAAATTTGATTTCATAAACCGCCCCAAAGACCTCCTCACTCCGGAGGTCGTGGCCCTGCTTACCCGCCTCCACGAATGCCGCGGCCGCCAGGAACTTTTCATCGAGGCCGAGCCTGATGTGCTCACAGCCCTGCTGGAGGTCGCCAAAATCCAGAGTACCGACGCATCCAACCGCATCGAGGGCATCTATACCTCTGACGAGCGTCTAAAAGCCATCGTTCAAGAAAAGGTCCAGCCCCGAAACCGGAACGAGGAAGAAATCTCCGGCTACCGCGACGTGCTGGCCACCATCCACGAATCCTACGAATACATCGCCCCGCGCCCCAACAACATCCTCCAATTGCACCGGGACCTCTATTCCTTCAGCAGCAGCGCCGTAGGTGGTGTATATAAAAACTCGGACAACATCATTGCAGAGAAGCACGCCGACGGCACGGAAACAGTTCGCTTCCGCCCAGTCCCTGCCTTCCAGACGGCCGATGCCATGCTGAACCTCTGCACTAGATACAATGATGCCATCGAGGCCGCTACCTATAATCCTCTGATCCTGATGCCAATATTCATCCTGGACTTCCTCTGCATCCACCCGTTCAATGACGGAAACGGCCGCATGAGTCGCCTTCTGACGCTTCTCCTCCTCTACCGCGCCGGATTCATTGTGGGCAAGTACATCAGTATCGAGATGCTCATCGAGAAGAGCAAGGACTCCTATTATGAAGCGCTGCAGGCCAGTTCCCAGGACTGGCACGAGGACGGAAACAACTATCTTCCCTTCCTCAAGTACATGCTTGGGGTCGTGGTTAAGGCTTATAATGAATTCGAGAACCGTGTTGAACACCTTCGTTATCGCAAGGTATCCAAGCCTGAGCGCATCAAGGCCATCATCGAGCGCACTCCTGGCAAGATCACCAAGAAGGAGATATCCCAGACCTGCCCGGACATTAGCCTCACCACCATCGAGCGCACTCTGTTCGACCTTCTTGCCGCCGGTTACATCGAGAAAACAGGAGCCGGCAGGGCTACGGCCTATGTAAAGAAATAATCCTCCTTTGAGGACGGATGGCTGGCGTCCCGCAATTGGGGACAGGTCAAGATTCGCGAGGTGAAGTTTGAATATGAAAGCAAGGTCCAGAAAACGCCCCTGAACCTTGCTACCGATGACTTCGTGGAAGCCATTCTTGAAGACGCACTCTTAGGGAAGATTGATTACGTCCCCAAGTATTAGCCCGTGATCCTTAAGACTCCTGGATTTCAGGGGCTTCTGTCTCCGCTTTTTTGCGTGCCTCATCAAACTTGGCCTTCATCGTGGGGTTACTATGAGTAAGGCGTTTGATGGTGAGGTTGTCAGCCTTGTCGTTGGCCAGACGGAGGTTGTTCTCGGAGCCAATGAGGGCGTCTTTGATCTTCTGGAGATGGGTAATGGATTTGTCGATCTCATCGATGGCAACCTTGAACTTCTCACTGGCGAGGCGATAGTTGCGTCCAAAGGCGTCCTTGAAGGCATTGAGCTTACCTTCAAAGTTGGTGACGTCGATGGTCTGGCTGCGGGCGATGGCCAGTTGACGCTGGTAGTCTATGCTTTTCTTGGCCGCATTCACCAGGAGGGTGATCATGGCCTTGAAGAACTGAGGCCGGATGACGTACATCTTGGGATAGCGGTGTGACACATCCACGATACCGCCGTTGTACAGCTCGTTATCGGGCTCCAGGAGGGATACCAGCACGGCATATTCGCAGCCTTTGGCGGTACGGTCTGCATCGAGCTTCCGGAAGAAGTCCTCGTTCTTGTGCTTAGTGGCCGTCTCATCCATCTCGTTCTTCATCTCGAACATAATGGAGATATACTCCGTGCCGCCATCATAGTCCCGGAAGATAAAATCTCCCTTGCTGCCGGCTGAGGCGTCATTGTCCTTCTCGAAGTAGGCCACCGGGAAAAGCGGTCGCAGTTCTCCGTTGAAGATTGTGCTGCAGTGGGCTTCCAGACTCTCGCCCACCATCTTGGTGGAGAGGCGGGTCTTGAAGTCCTTGAGGCGCTCGACTTCTTCTTCTGCCACGCGCAGACGGGATGCGGCCTCGGATTTGACGACCTGCAATTTGCCTTCATATTCTGTCTGAAGACTCTTTTCGCGGAGTGCCGCTTCTGAGGCGACAAGTTTGGCCTGTGACTTCAGGTTTGCAATCTCCACGTCCTTTGCCTGGGTCGCTTCTTTCGCCTGCTGGCGTTCTTTCAGCCAAGCAATCTCCAGAGCCTGGGCGTTCTGGTCGATGGTAGCCTTGAGCGCGGCAATCTCCCTGTCTTTTTCCGTGACGGCGGCATTCATCTCCAAGTCGCGTTTCTCGTCCATCGCAGCAAGCTGGTCTTTGAGACGGAGGATCTCGCTGTCCTTCTCGCTGATGGTTTTGTCTTTGGCGGTCAGCTCTTTCTGATGAGCCTGTCAGGAGAGGGCTTCACGAGCCTTCTGCTCGGCTTCTTGCTGCTTGTGCAACTCTTCAATACGACGAGCAAGCTCGTCGTTGAATTCGGCGTTCTTGACCTGTGAAACGATGGAAGCGTAGTCGGCTTCGTCTACGGAAAAAACGTTTCCGCACTTGGGGCATCTGAGTTCTTTCATGTTTTTTGTTTTTATGGTTTAAATCTTTATGTCATTGATGGCGCAAAGATAAAACCTTATTGTGCATTGTATCTGCATAATAAAAACATCAAATCTCTTTCAGACCAAGTTCGCGGAGATAGCCGTTGAATTTTGCTCTGGCATCAGCAAGAGTTCGCTCTATCTCAGAGAGTTTCTCCTGATTGGCAGAGAGGTCAATCTGCGCCTCTTCTTGCGCCAGAGAGACGTAGCGGGTGATATTGAGGTTGTAGTCGTTCTCTACGATTTCACGGATGCTGACGCGGCGGCTATACCGGTCTTCCTCTTTGCGGAAACGGTAGGTGTCCACAATCTTGCCGATATGCTCCTCCGACAGGGTGTTCTGCTTCTTATCCTTGTCGTAGTGTTCTGCGGCATTGATGAAGAGTACGTCGTTGGTTTTGCGGCATTTCTTGAGCACGATGATGCAGACGGGAATGCCGGTGGAATAGAAGAGGTTGCTCGGAAGGCCTATGATACAGTCGATATTATCATCGGTGATGAGTTTCTGGCGG
Organism: bacterium; assembly: GCA_963596515.1. Classification (GTDB taxonomy): domain Bacteria; phylum Bacteroidota; class Bacteroidia; order Bacteroidales; family UBA932; genus Cryptobacteroides. The sequence continues at coordinate 8,859 of CAVBMN010000068.1, read as the reverse complement.
ATGGCAGCCTCAGCCCCGCCACGGAACAGAACACCGTGGGGCAGGATGATGGCCATCGCGCCGCTATCGCTCAGATAGTGGAAGCCGTGCAACAGAAAGGCGAAGTCGGCGGCACTCTTGGGCGCAACGCCATAGTTCTGGAAACGGGGATCTTTGGAGACTTCGTCATCGGGTTCCCATTTTAGGCTGAACGGCGGATTGGCCACAACAGCATCGAATGTCACCAGCTTGACGGGATTGCTGTCTTTCAGCAGGGACCAGTCGTTGGTGAGGGTGTCGCCGTGGAAGATCTCAAACTCAGAGTCGTGTAAGCCGTGAAGCAGCATATTCATCCTGGCGAGGTTAAAAGTGGTTACCTCCTTTTCCTGGCCATAGATTTTGCCTATCTTGCCGCCATGCTTTTTCATCTCGTTGTTCACGTTGAGAAGCAGGGAGCCGGAGCCGCAGGCAAAGTCCAACACACTGGAGAGTTCTTTCTTGTGGCCAGTTGCCGGGTCTTGGCAGTCAAGCGTGACGATGCGGGAGAGGATGGTACTCACTTGCTGAGGAGTATAGAACTCGCCAGCTTTCTTCCCGCTACCCGCGGCAAATTGACCGATGAGATACTCGTAAGCATCGCCGAGGATGTCTCCACGCTCATCAAATTCAATCAACTTCTCTTCCAGTTTGGCGATGATATTGCACATCATCTTGTTCCGCGCAGCGCGGTCCTTTCCAAGCTTCTCGCTATCGAGGTTAATCTCGGAAAAGAGGCCTTTGAAAGCGCCCTTGAAGGACTCTTCCTCTATATGACGAAAACTTTCCTTGAGTTCGGTCAGGAGTGAATCGTCCTGGGTGCGGGCCAACTCGTAGATTGCGCTCCAGAGGTACTGGGGCTTGATGATATAGTGCGTGCTCTTGAGCATCATATCTTCGAATTCCGATACATCCGCAGCATTCTCTTCGTACCACTCGTACAAAGGCTTACCTTCTGGAAGGTCTCTCCCCAATTCAAGGCGGGCGGCTGATTCATATCGGGCACTGATATAGCGGTAGAAGAGAAGCGAGAGCATATAGTCGCGAAAGTTGTCGGCCGTCATAGCTCCTCGAAGGATGTCGGCAACATTCCAAAGAGCTCTGAAAAGCTGCTCACGTTCTTGCTTGGTCAGCGGGGTTTTCGCCGTGTTTTCCATTTTCTATGTCTTTTTTGTTTTATAATTGGCTTGTAATTATCTACCATAAGTATGTATCTCCCTTTCACTACGAGCATCCGTCAAATCTGGCAGCATAAAATGGTATTTCTTCTTGATATGATAGAATAACGTCTTGATAGAGTCTTTATTATCCTCGTTCATAAGTGTAGGTGAAAAGAACTGACCCTGATGAGAAAAGACGTTGACTATTCGCGAATACAGGTCAACAAGTTCCCCTTTACTGAAAGATAGTTCGTCGAAGTCATTTCCTTTGTAGTTAATGCCGTCAAGAATATAACGATAGTCCCGATGTCCAAAGAATTCTGCAATCTTCTCCATTACACTTCGCATTATGGTAAAATGATAAGTATAGAGCCTGTCATTAAAGATAGCTTCTTGAATTTCACTCATCATGGCAACGTTGTAATAGAATGGCGTCTTGTCGCTTATGCTCTTGAGGATTACTTCATCGGAGTCTTTAGCCCTGTGCAGGTAAAATTGTCCAAGCTTTGAATCATTGCTCAGGCCATGTATCATAACATGGAAGAATAGGGCGTGGTGGGTAGAAATAACGAACTTTATTCGTCTCAATTCACCGATCCCGCTATTTATCACCCTTCTCTCATTCCTGAGACTATCACGAATAACATTATAAAGTTGAGCTGCAAAAGTAATTACATTGTTGTCATCAAGAGATGACATAGGGTCATCAATGTAGATGTACTCAATACCTTTATAGGCGCTGTTCCCTCCAAGTACTTGGTCAACTATACAGCGGAAAAAGCACCATACGAATAACCTCTCTTCTCCACGCGAGATTTTAATATTCTCGAACGTTTCGTCATTCACGATTTTACTGAAAACCACATAGTCGGGAAGATCAGGATTCTCGCTATCATAATGAAAATCAAAATCTATATCAGTAAAGACTTGAAGGTATTTACGTAACGGTTCACTAAAATTGAAGCCTGCCAGACCTTGGATTAAAGCCGAATTCTGATTGATTATCAGGTGGTGATCGGTATTGTTCTCAAGATCATTATCCCAAGTGAAGAGGTCTTCTGTATATGCGTTATAGTATAGTGTATGCTGGGGGGCATCTTCTTCTCGTCCATAGTGGGCAAAGTCATAAGATAACCGAGTCTTGCCTGTTCCGTTGTAGGCGAAAATAAGGGCGCAGTTGGTATACTTACCCGATTCGTCTTCTTCAAAGACTTCGCGTAATGAGGTGATAATATCGTCGTTGTAAGCCATGGCGAATGATTATTTAACAGGCTGAGGGAACAGCTGCTGCATGAGGCCTTTTTTGTGTGCCTTGAGTAACTCTAATGCTTTATCCTCTGCCGTAATCACCTCGTCAAGGGAAGAAAGGCATTCTGCAATTTTCTTCATCTCGGGGAAGGTGGGCAGAATGATGTTCAGACCGAAGAAATCACCAGTCGGGATATTCAGCAGTCCGTGATTCCTGGCTCCTTCCTGTGCGATTGATAGAATCTCGCGGTCAAGGATTCCTGCATCGAAGTATTGCTCCCAGAAATTTATTTCTTCGGAATTATTGCACATAAAACAAATGTATAATGTGGAGACAACACCTTTATCGTAAAGCCTAAGCGGCTTGATTGCGCCGACCGGGCGACCTTGAGAAGTGCTTTTATTGTATGCAAATTCACCCTTGTGTAAGAGGTAATAACCTGTAACATCGGATGAAGCGACAGACTTCTTGAAGAACTCCAATTGGCTGATCAGACCATATTGGGCAGAAATGGTCAGGACATTCTGATTATTCTCAGCATTTTTCCGTGTTACTCTAGAAAACATTTCGTTCAGTTTCTTCTCTTGCCATTCGCCGGAGAAGCCAGGGAAACGAAGGGCCGGGGTGGTGACGCCAGGCTGAGGGAACAGCTGCTGCATAAGACCTTTTTTGTGGGCCTTGAGGGATTTGACTTTCTGCTCCTGAGCGGAGATTATACGGTCTTCTGCTTCCAAGCATTCGGCAATCTTCTTCTGCTCATCTGGGGATGGTAAATAGATCGTGCATTCTTTCAGCTTATCATAGAAGAAATATTGTCTAACCCCGCCTTCCTGAACATTGAGGACCATTTTATGGAAGACATCCGTGTGAAACCACTGCCAAAGGAAGGGGTCATCAACTTCGTCGTTTGTTTGAAAGACTTCGTAGAGAGAGCTGACGATGACCTCTTTTCCTATATTTTGATAGCCGATTGAACCAACATTGATTCGCGCCGGATTGTATGCGAAAGACTTGGGAGGGACAATGATATATTGCCTACAATCAATGTCCTTAAGATATCCACCTCCATCTTCAAACTGGTCGGTCTGTGGATAGAAACCAGTTTCGTTCGAAATAGAATATCGCTCGTAAGGAAGGTTCTGCTTGTTTTTTCTCCCCGCTGGAGCTGTAATATCTTTGAATTTTTTTCTTTCCCACTTGCCGGAAAAACCAGGAAAACGAAGTAAGGGCATGACAGTATTGCTATTTTCCATATTATCTTACTATCAGTGGATTAGTTTATATACGCATTAAGACCCTCAATTGCATTTCCGCCAGAAAGAAGGGTAAACAGCGGTGCCAGGCTGACGAGGAGTCCTTCTTTGGCAGCTTTACGCTTCTTCCAGCCGTCGATATGGCTTAAGAGTTCGCGCAGGGCGTCTTCGTCCAAGCGGCGGAGCTTGGTGGTTTCAGCCACGAAGGTTTCCAGTGCGACGGACTCGATGCCGTACTCTGCGGCGAGAGCGGCAATCTGCTGGTTGAAGCAACGATCCTTGTAGGCCTTGTATCGCTCACGAATCTCCTTCTCACTGATGCCGCTACCCTTGTGGAGTTCTTCTTCGATGAAGGCCTTGAGGTAGTCGCGCTCGTTCATCAGGTCCACGCTGCCGGACAGGATATCAAGAAGCTGCTCCTTGGTAATCTTCACCTTCTCAAAGTGAGTGTCGGTGTACTTGGCCAGCAGTTTCATAATATAGTCGTAATCCACCAGGGCGGAACTGAACAGGGAGAGTTCAAAGTCCTGCTCGTCCTCGGGCTCTTCCTTGGATTGACTTCCCTTCTCATTTCTACAACGACGTGCAAGATCCAGATAGGCCGTGCGGAACTGCTGGAGGGTGTCCTCTGGCATAGCAGCCTCTATAGCATCCTTCATTTTTTCCGGCATATCCACGTACTGGTCAAGTTTGAGCGCCAGACGCTGGACATCCTTGAAGGCACTGATAAATTCGCCAGTGTTCTCTCCCAGAGGAATGTTGATCACCTCGTCAGGTTTGCATTCCAGGCCCATGCCGTTCATCACGGTTTGGAGTTGCGTGATGGCTTCCTTGTATTTCTCCACCATCGATTCGACCGGTTCAACCAGCCAGTACTCTTTTCCTTTGTCGTGGTCGAATCCGCTGAAGAGTACCATAGCGTCGTCCATCTGCTTTTCCAGGTTGCGGTAGCAGATGATGTTGCCGTAAGGTTTGGTGCCGTCAAGAATGCGGTTGGTGCGGCTGAATGCCTGAATGAGATTGTGCCACTTGAGGTCTTTGGCGACGTAGAGGGTATTGAGGAACTTGCTGTCGAAGCCGGTAAGCATCATCTCCACGACGATTACGACGTCCAGCTTCTTGGCGTGCGGAAGGTCCTTGTTGGGATATTTCTGGTCTTTTAAGCGGCCCTGCACATCGCGGTAGTATTCGTCAAAGAGATCGACAGTAAAGTTGGTGCCGAATTGGGCATTATAGTCGTCAATGATCTTACCAAGCTCGCTTTTGTTGCGTTCCGGATTCTCATTGTTGTCTGCTTCCTCCTGGGGCAGGTCTTCATCGGAGCTGTTCCGCATCGGCGGCGTAAAGACGGCCGTGACATTCAATGGGACATAATCGGGATCGTCTTTGACGAGCGCATCCTGCAACTCTTTGAATATTTCATAGAAGATAATCGCTTCCGGGATGGAAGGAGTGGCAAGGAGCGCGTTGAAACGACGGTTTGCCGTAAGGGTATCGTGGTTGTCCAGTATATGCTTTACGATTTGCCAGATGGTAAGGGCTCATTGATAGGATTCCCGTCGGCATCTGTGTTGCCGTAGTGCTCCACTTTGAAGCGCAGGACGTTATTGTCCGCGATGGCGTTGGTGATGGTATACTGGTGCAGGCATTTCTGGAATATATCCTTGGTGGTGATATACTCGGCCTGCTGACCGTTTATGCGTGTGTAGCTGCTGTTATCCTCGAATATCGGAGTGCCGGTGAAGCCGAAAAGCTGGGCCTTGGGGAAGAAGTTCCGGATAGCGGCGTGATTCTCGCCAAACTGGCTACAGTGACATTCGTCGAAGATGAAGACGATGCGTTTGTCTCTCAGGCGCTCCAGACGCTGGTGGAATTTGTTTTTGTTGGTCGGATCCAGAGCGATGCCGAGCTTCTGGATGGTTGTGACGATGACCTTGTCGGCATAGTCTGTGCTTTCCAGGCGGCTCACGAGGGCGGTTGTATTCGCATTCTGCTCTACGTACCCTTCCTGGAATTTGTTGAACTCGTCACGGGTCTGCTTGTCAAGGTCTTTGCGGTCTACGACAAAGACGCATTTCTCGATGTCGCCGTTGTATTTGAGCAGAGTCGAGGCTTTGAAACTGGTGAGTGTCTTGCCGCTGCCGGTAGTATGCCAGATGTAGCCATTCTGGTTGTTCTCCGAGACACAGTTTACGATGCTTTCTACGGCGTAGATCTGATATGGACGCATGACAAGTATCTTCTTCTCCGTCTCTATAAGCACCATATAACGGCTGATGAGGCGGCCGAGGGTGCATTTTGGGAGCATCATATCGGAGAACTTGAAGAGTTCGGCAATTTTGTGGTTACCCTCGTCGTCCGCGTGATATACGGGAAGATAGCTGTTGGTGGCGTCGAAGTGGAAGTGTTCGTCGTTGTTGTTGGCGAAGTACATCGTGTCACTGCCACCGTTGCTGACGATGAAGAGCTGCATGAAGCACATCAGCGTATTGGTGTAGCCGTTTCCACGATCCTGCTTGTAGCGGACAATCTGTTCAACAGCCTTCAACGGGGAAACGCTGTGGCGTTTAAGCTCAATCTGGACCAAGGGCAGGCCGTTGACCAGGATGATGACGTCGTAGCGTTGGCGGCTGTTGGCGGTATTAATGGTGAGCTGGTTCACCACCTCATAGTCATTCTTGCACCAGTCCCGCAGGTTTACAAGACTGTAGTCAAAGGTGGTGCCATCGTTACGCACGAATGTTTGTTTCTCGCGCAGGCGTTTGGAGGCGGTGAACACATCGGCCGTGACGTTCTCCTGCAGGAGCTTTCTGAATTCGTCATCCGAGAGAGATACGAAATTGAGCCGCTCGAACTTCTGACGGAAATTGCTTTCGAGCGCGTCAAGATCACGGATGTCGCTGCGGTAGGTGTATTTCATTTCCTGGAGTTTTCTCAGGAACTGCTGTTCAAGTTGTACTTCGCTTTGGATCATGTCGTTTTTGTGTTTGTGTGACTTCGAGTGCAAAGGTAAAGGCTTATTATGCACTCATTCTGCACAATTATATTTTTCTATCAAATTCCTGGTTTTTTCGCTGAATCTCTCACGAAGAGAGGCCGGAGCCAGCACTTCGACCTGATCTCCCTGGGAGAAAATGAGAGATTCCAGCTCGCGAGTCAAAAAAACAGTCAATTGAATAATGCAATTTTCATCATCCAATATGGTCTGAGACGGATGAAGGGGCTTTGTTATAATATATGGGTATTGACTCTTGTCAAATCTCAAAACCACCTTTTCAGGTTCTCCTTCACGCGGGACCGATACGCCTACGACGTCTTCGAAATACTCCTCAAAGTTGAACTTCGTGTTGGGGATATACGGAATGTCGACGACCTCAATACTGATTATCCGATCAAGAGGCAGATTGGTAAGGTTATTTTTATCCTGCTCGGTTATACCGAATAGAAACCAGCGATTATTGTACTGTTTCAGGTAATAGGGGTGCACGGTGTAGCTCATCTCCCCCTTTGTAAAATGCCTGTAGGATATATTAAGTACCTGCTGATGAACAATTGAATTGTATAATACCGAGAGATTCTCTATGCCAGTTAAATAGGGGTTCTTCTCGTAACCGATGACAGGCGTGGCACTTCTGCTACGGCCAAGTTTGTCTTCGAAATTGGCGATGAATTCACTTACCCAGTCAAAACCGGCCTCTCCGTTCAGCCGGTTTAGCATAACGAGCGCTTCATCCATTTTGTCAAGTTCCGCTTCTGAAAAATCTCTTTTAATGATGGAGAAGTTCTCGTCCGAATACCGGTAATAGCAACGGTGGCTCTCATAGTATCGCTCGATGGGAGCATTATAGCCGCTCTCGCTTTGCATATAACTTATGTCAGCGAAAACAGTGCGCTTCTTGACCTGATAGCTTTCTTTTGTAAAGAGATTTTGCTTGGAGATATAGAATTCCTCCAGCGCATCATTACACGCGGAGACGAGATCCTCTATGAAGAACTTCCTATACCTATTGCCAAAACAGGCATCAAGGGCTTGATACCTGATCATCGCATGCTTGTTTGTCGCCATTCAGAAAAAAATATGGTAATATGCTTATCTCAAATGCAAATCTACGAAATATTAGGAAATGTGGTGCAAGATAAATGAAAATTGTGCAGAAACACTGCACAATTTTCGGTAATACTCTTGTTTTATGGTTTCTGAGTTTTTCAATTTAATATACCTATAATTCCTGATTCTCGGTTTTAGCCTTGGCCGGGCGGCCTCTTCTTCTAGTCAAGCTCTTGGCCTTGGAAACGTGGACTGGAGCGCTGTTGTCTGGGATTCTTAAGCCAAAGGCTTTGCATATGTCAGCCAATGAATACACTACGACCTCTAGTGTCTGCCGAAGCGGCAGATGCTCCTTGTTCTTGCCCCAACGGATGTCCACAAGGTTGAATCCATAGGTCGACATTGATGTCGAGTCCACCGAGCAAAGTTCACCTGTTTACCGGTCTTCCAAGTGCCATGTCGTAATTGTATTAACAGGTATAAATATTGACATACACAATACTTTTGGAGCTTATTTTCAAATATTTAAGACTTTTGGGTACAAAAAATTGAAAGACTCAGAAACGCTTATATGCTCAACAGATTTATTTGCATGTCCGGTCTGCGACCAGACCCACAAGTTATTGACAAACTTTTCAAAGAACTGGTTTTATTTACTGACAGAACCGCTTATGACCTGGAAAAAATTAACGAACTATTGTCCAATACAAAGACCATTTTATTTTCTTCCAGTCTGTTTTTGTCAAAGGAGCATCATGGAGTTCTCCGATTACCACATCTAAGGGTACTCCCGTTGATATCACACGCCCATGCAATTTGATTTCGCTTATCCTGACCGGGCCTTTACTGTTTTGTGAAATGGTCATCTTCCAAACGTAGTGCTCACGTCCAAACACTCTCCACTCGAATGGCACGGAATGGACCAGTGAGACATATTCATCAACACGCTTGAGATTCCTTTCCATCACTTTCGCTCCAGCCAATACCCCAGTCTTGACATTCAACGTCACAGCCTTCGCCTTTCCGTCATAAACAACCACCTCGGACGAAAACCCTGCGACCGAAGCCTTCAAAGAGTCACCTCTCTCTATCACTCCAATGTCAAATCTTCCCAATGAATCACAATTCCCAAGG
>CAVBMN010000067.1:0-14267 GCA_963596515.1 bacterium | reverse complement strand
CCGAGCGCAAGGGCTTCGAGGCGGGGTACGCCGACGGAGAAGCAAAGGGGATGGCAGACGGTATGGCTAAAGGTTTGGCCGATGGATTGGCCAAAGGTATGGCTGATGGTTTGGACCAAGGTATAGCCCAAGGTATAGCCCAAGGTATCGCCAAAGGTATGGCCGAGGGGAAGGCCGAAGTGGCAAAAGCCTTGCTTGGCATAGGTATGCCAATAGAGCAGATTGTGAACGTCACTGGGTTGACCGCCGAACAGATAGAAGCTCTCGGATAAAGCCATTTTGGTTTGGCTCCTGTCTCGGATTTTTACCGAGACACTAAAGTACGAAATACACCTGAAAACGTTTGGATCATTGGTGGGCATATCCCGTTTTCAGGTGTAGATTTTGAACAGCGTTTACACAATCGACCTCATCATCTCCTCGACACACCTTCGTTTCTGTTCCATTCCTGGATGCACGTAAAGATTCAGTGTCGTACTCACATTGGAGTGGCCGAGAATCGTGCTGAGTGTCTTATAGTCACATTTGCTCTCGACGCAGCGGGTCGCGAACGTATGCCTGAGGCCGTGAAAACGATGCATTGATAGACCGAGTGAGTCTGCGACCTGTTTGAAATGATTGCGCATCGTCTGCGGCTCCGTCGGATGCGGGAAGCCGGAAACGATGAATGCATCTCCTGTTTGTCCTTGGGAATATTCGTGAAGAATGTCAGAAAGTTCCTTTATCACAGGAATATCCCGGTACGAGTTCGCCGTTTTGGGATAATCGACCGTCAGTTCGGAGTGCTTCGGTTCGCTGTCGATCAGGTACACCCTGTGAGCGGTTCTCCTGATGCGTATTATTCCGGCCTCCAGATCCACATCATCCCACTTCAGCGCGCAGAGTTCTCCGATGCGGATTCCAGTGAAAAGGCAGATCTGAAGTCCAAGATTATAAGTGCTGCGATGCCCCGCCAGATATGAGAGCATCCTTTGCTCTTCAACCACCGACAGAACAGGCATCTGCGGCTTGATCCTTTGAGTCGGGAAACGGGTCTCTATCACCCTGTGGCCGATCATTTCCCGCTTCTCTCCGAAACGCAGAATCATCTTCAGCACGATGAGCAGTCCCCTTACCGTAGTAATGCCCATCCCCTCTGACAGTTTGGCATCGACAAAATCCTGGACCGACCGCTGCCGAACATCATCCAACGTCCGGAAACGAGGTTCCAGATGATTCTGGATGATCAATGAATATGCAGCCATAGTGGACACTTTCACATAGCGTCCTTTCTCCACCTTCCATAGCAGGCAGACTTCGTGAAAAGAGATTTTTGACATAGTACTTTAATATTTTGGGTTAAATAATCATACGGTTCAGGTGAATATTGCGGCGAGAGGCTGCTCCAAATGCTAATATTTAGTGACAAAAAGAGGCTGAAAACTTTAAAACGATAAATATTTTCGCCAAAATTTGCTCCAAGGCGTTACAAAAACGTTGTATATTCAGAAAAAAGTATTTATATTGCAAAACGTTTTTCGGCAGTCAATGTGTGACCGCGCTATGATGGGTATCGGGACTGATTGAATAAAACGGATGTTGAATATGTTCAAAACGTAAGTAATAATATTTCATTATTAATTTTTAAAGGTCAAGTTTAACAAATCTTTTTAAGCGTGAAAATGGATTATGAATAGATATAACAATTTGAAAGCGTCGTTTTAAGGCGTAAGAATCTGTTTTAGGGGCGTTTTGGAATGTGATATCACTATTGAAACGATAAAGGTGATTTTTCTTTTTAATTACGAATAGAAAAATATTCGCCCGATTCTTTGTCAATTTGGAAGCGAATGAGCGATGATGTCTTCAATAGAGTTTAGATAAAACGTTAAATGACGTACATAGATTCAGTATTTGAGCCGTTTTAAATAGTTGGATTTTCGAAATTAATTTTTTTAATTTGCGATTGGTATTCAGGTTTTGGCTTTACAGAAAAGGTTCTTGATGTGATGTCTTACTTGAGCCGGAAATGAAATAAAGTGGTTTTGATTATTATCAATAATTCAATAAACGTGGGGTTTAACAAAAGTTTTAAGCTTATGGGTAAAAAATTATTTACTATCGCACTATGCCTGTTCGTCAGCATAGGTGCAACGTGGGCCCAGACAATCAAGGTGTCCGGCACGGTAACGGACGCGAATGACTTGCCGGTACCAGGCGCGGCGGTTATGGTTGAGGGCACCTCCAAAGGTGAAATCACCAACCCGGACGGGCAGTATGCCATCGATGTCCCGGAGAATGGAGTTCTTATCTTCAAGGCCATCGGCTACATTGACGAGAAGATCTCCGTAAACGGAAAGACTGTGCTCAATGTGGTTATGAGAGAGGATGTCCTCGCTTTGGAGGGCACCGTGGTCGTCGGTTACGGTTCCGCCAGAAAGATCGGCAACATCGTTGGTTCCGTAAAGACAGTATCATCTGAGAACATTGTCGAGAAACCATCCGCAAACGTCGCTGACGCCCTTCAGGGCAAGGTCGCCGGTCTTCAGGTGTTCAACACCTCCGGTGAGCCTCAGAGTTCTGTCTCACTCCAACTTCGAGGCACCTCGTCGATCAACCTCAGCACCTCTCCGCTCTACATTCTTGACGGTATTCCTGTGACGAGCTCAATCTTTACTTCCATCAACCCTAACGATATCGAGAACATCTCTATCCTTAAGGATGCGTCCTCGACCGCCATCTATGGTTCAAGAGCCGCCAACGGTGTGATATTCATCACTACAAAGAAAGGTCTTGCCAGTGAGAAACCGTCTGTCTCATTCCGGGCTCAGTACGGTGTCTCTATGTTGACCAAGTACAAGTACGATATGATGAACTCCAGCGAGCTCTTTGAATATGAGGAGCTTGTAAAGCCGGAGTTGAAGGAGGATGTCGCTTATCAGGCCAAGAAGGCTTATGTTCTTGGTAACGGAATCGACTTCGATTGGACCAGCTACCTGTTTGACAGCAGCGCGCCTCTTTATCAGATCGACGGATCCGTAAGGGGAGCCACCAACAAGACAAACTACTACCTTTCATTTGGTTACTACTCAGAACAGGGTACTTCCAAGGTGAACTCCAGCGTTGACAGGTTCAACGTCAGAAGCAACGTGAACACAAAGATCACCGATTGGTTGGAGATCGGTTCCAACATCGCGCTGTCTTACTCCAAATACAAGACAATCGTTACCGGTTGGTACTCTCAGTCTCCTATCCTTGCCGCCCTCACGGAGCTGCCTTACGAGACTCCTTACAAGCAAATCGTCAATCCGGACGGAACAATCTCCTACGGCGATGTTTACTTACAGTATCCTTGGGACAACCAGATTGACCTTAATGAATATTATAAGTACAACACCAACGACAGGCAGAGCGCACAGGTCATTGGCCAGGCGTATCTCCAGTTGTCTCCTATCAAGGGCTTGAAGATCAGGTCCGCAGCCGCCATCGACGCTTTCGACTACACCAACGAATCAATCAACAAGCCGTCATATACTCCTTATACATATAGAGGACGAAACAGCCAGGCTTTCCAGAGGTACTATCAGTTGACTTCCACCAACACCGCTGAATATGCCACAGCCTTCGGCAGGCACAATCTCGTTTTCCTTGCCGGTCACGAGTCAATCCTCAAGCACCAGAAAACATTCAGCGCGACAGGTACCGGACTTACCGATGACCGTCTCACAGCGTTCAAGACCACTACAGCGATTTCCGGCTGGGCGGGAAACAACGAGGAGGCAGCGTTCAACTCGTTCTTCTTCAATGTCAACTACAATTTTGATGACAAGTATTTCGTTGACGCTTCTGTCCGTACGGACGGATCTTCGCTCTTCGGTGAGAATCATAGGTACGCTACATTCTATGCCGTCGGCGCTATGTGGAAGGCAAAGCACGAGGAATTCCTCCGCAATGTCCGTTGGCTGGATGACTTGAATGTCAACCTTACTTATGGTACGACAGGTAACTCGGGCCTTGACAGTTGGTATGCCTCTCTCGGTCTTGTCGGAGCCGGCGCCAAGTACAATAACGTCAGCGGTTGGGGTCTTTCCCAGGTTCCTAACGCGGACTTGACCTGGGAGACGGTTTCCACTCTCAACGCAAGACTTTCCGGACGCGTGTTCGACAGGATCTCCTTCGATCTCCAGGCTTACAGAAAGTACTCAAGCGACCTGCTGATGGAACTTCCGTTCTCCGCTACGACAGGCCACACCTCAGGTTGGGGTAATGTCGCCGAACTGTCCAACACTGGTGTCGATGTCAATTTCGATTTCGACCTTATCCACACGAAGGATTTCTATTGGTCACTGGGCGTGAACTTCAACTACAACAAGAACAGGGTGGAGAAACTCTACCAGGGTCTTGACGAGATCACATTCGAGGACAAGGGACTCAAATACGAGGTCGGACACGACATCGGAGAAATCTATATTCCTATATTCGACGGTGTTGACCCTGCCGATGGTTCCCCTATGTGGAAGACAAGGGATGGTGGCACCAGCAAGGAATATTCCGATGACCTCTATCAGTTCTGGGACGGAAAGAGTATGACCGCTCCTTGGTCGGGTGGATTCTCAACCAACTTCTCTTGGAAGAACTGGGGACTCTCCGCAGACTTCTCTTGGATCGGTGACCGCTATGTGTTCATCAACGAGCGTTACTACACCAGAAACACCTCCAACCTTCTCCAGCAATCCAACTTCGAGAAGAGGATGATGAACATCTGGACAACTCCAGGCCAGGTTACCGACATTCCTAAGTACGGCACGACCAACCAATTCGATTCTTCTTGGTATGACAACGCATCCTTCCTCAGAATGAAGAACATCTCGTTGTCCTACAAACTTCCTAAGCATCTTCTTGAGAAGACCCGGATCGTTTCTGGAGCCAGATTCTATGTGACGGGAAGAAATCTCCTTACAATCACTAACTTCGAAGGCTATGACCCTGAGGTTGGCTACTCTAATGGTACCGTCGGTCTGTATCCTAACTCAAGACAAGTTGTTGTCGGTGCTGAGATTCAATTCTAAATCGAAAGAAAGTATGAAAAAGATTTTTTATAACACCTTGACACTCATCGCAGGTCTGACCCTTCTGGCGTCTTGCAACCTTGAAAAATACCCTGATACGGCCATCAACAAGGACGAGGCGATGGAAAGTCCTGCCGATTGCAACAATTTCCTCACAGGATTGTATGCCAGCACGAAGTCGCTATATTCGGGCTTCTACACATATTCAACAGATCTGATGACAGACTGTTACCACGCTATCAAGAACTTCGGCAACTGGGACGGTGATTTCTACCACTACGACATTGTGGCGTCGAATTCCAGCGTCGAGTCAGTGTGGAACAACTTCTATGCTTACATCGGCAATGCGAACTTCCTTATCTCCGGTACTCAGAAACTTCTGGAAAGAGGCACTCTTTCCACAGCTGACGAGGCTGCTGTTCAGGAGTACTATGGCGAGGCCTGCTTCCTCAGGGCTTTGATGTACTTCAAGCTGACTGAATATTTCTGCAAGGCCTACGACAAATCAACAGCTGAGTCGACATTCGGCGTTCCTGTTGTCACTGAGTACGCGCCTACTGCCGTTTCAAGCAAGTATCCTCACAGAGGCACTCTTGCCGCTACCTACGCTCAGATCGACAAGGATCTGACCGAGGCGGAAAAGTATGTCGCCACCGAGGGAAGCGCCAACTCCAAGTTTGTCAACAAGGACATCGTTACCGCGCTTCGCGCCCGTTTCGCCCTTTCCGCCCAGGAATATGCGACAGCGTTCCAGAAGGCAAACAGCCTTATAGAGGGAAAGAAGTATGCTTTGGTGACCGATGCGGATGCGTATGCGGACGGCTGGGTTAACGACAACCTTAGCGAAACCCTTTGGCAGCCAGTCATTGTGGATGCCTCTGACGGCGGCAGCGCCAACTCCTACTTCATCAACAACACATCAGGAGCGGCTGGTGCCGATGACCCTCAATACCTTCCTGAGGATTGGGTTCTCAAACTTTATGATTCTGTCTCAGACATCCGCTACAACGCCTATTTTGACAAGAGGACCATCAACATCAGAGGTAACAACGGTGACCTTGTCGTTCTCATCAAATTCCCTGGAAACCCGAAGCTGAACACTTCCTCGGCGTCAAGATATGTGAATATGCCTAAGATATTCAGAATCTCCGAGATGTACCTGATCGCGGCCGAGGCTGCCTACAACAGTGGCAATGAGTCCGTTGCGTCAGATGTCCTCAATGGCCTCAAGTCCGCCCGTATCATCGGATGGAAGAAGGCCACCTATTCTGGAACGGCTCTTCAGAAAGAGATCCGCGACGAGAGGGTGAGGGAACTCTTCGGAGAAGGTTTCCGCCTCAGTGATCTCAAGAGATGGCACCTAGGCTTCTCAAGAACAGCAGGACAGAATCCGTCTATGCTCCAGCCAGGTGAGAACTATGCCAGCCTTACACTTCCGGCGGACAGCCCTAAGTTTGTTTGGCCTATCCCTACCTCTGAAATGTCCGCGAACCCTCAGATGAAGGGAGAGCAGAACGAGGGCTACACAACAGAGTAATCATCATAACATCCAATGAATATGAAAATATTTAAACATATTGCGTTAATAGCCGCGACTGCCGCTTTGGTTCTTGCCGGCTGCACCAAGGACAACGAACCGAACACCGCCAACAGAGGCAAGGAGAAACCAAAGGTAGAGGTGGAGCTTGCGGATCACATTGACACCGAGTTCAATCTAAGGATCACTCCGTCTTCCAACTCGAAATATGTAGGCTATGTCGTCTATGCCGGCACTGACAATGCGGCTCCTTCAGCCTACGACATCGTGACTGACAATCTTACCGGTTATCTTGATTTCAAACTCTTCGAGAGCGATGGATCGACAAAGGATGCCCTGGTGAAGTGCATTCTCAATGATAACTATCAGGTGTTTGCCGCCTCAATCACCGAAACCGGTCTTTTGAGTGAGGTTACCGAATTGAAAGTCAACATAGAGGGTGCGCATCCAGAGATCGAACTGTTGGAAGGCACCTACACAATCACCCCTTCCAAGGCAATCGAGGGAGAGTATGAGCCTATTGACGCGGCGCTTGAGCCGTTCAATGTGACCATCACCAAACTTGATGCGACGCGTTACATCGTTTCCGGACCTTGGTTCAACTTTGCCAGCTTTGCCCTTGTCGCCACATTCAGTTACGACAACAACACCCTTTCAATGGACGGAAGTCTTTATTCACAGGGTCAGGTCACAGGTTCGAGGTTCAACTACTTCCTTGGCTATGCAAACGAGGCTGGGTCACTGGCTTGGGTTCTGTTCGGAGCCGGACAGCAGGGAACCGCCCCAATGATCTTCACGTGCGATGTCAAGGACAAGAAGGCGATTCCTTCATCCGTAAAGCAAGGCATAGACATTGAGATTTACACTTATCCAGGCCAGGAATTCTATTGTACAGTAGGTGCGTTCCTTGGCGGAGAAAAGATCACTTATGTCAAAACAGATTCAGAATAATAAATATTTTATCGATCTTTAACATCACAAGGAAGGTTCACGGCTAAGTGGACCTTCCTTGTGATTAAATGATTTTAAATATGAAGAAATTCATATTGCCTATTCTGGCTGCAACGACAATCGTTGCGTCCTGCACAGACAAGAGTATTGAGACGGTGGAGACAGCCGATCAGGAACGGAATCACGTTCTTGCCGACACGAAAATCAAACTGGCGCGTTTCAGCGAGGACTTATGCGACCTTGTGGAGAAAGACATCGAGGATGGAAAGATCATAACAAGATCTGGAGAACTGAACAATGCTGTCGATGAACTTGGAATAGTGTCGATGGAGCGTCTTTTCCCCTATGCCGGAGAGTTTGAGGAAAGAACCCGGGCAGATGGACTTCATCGGTGGTACAAAATCACCCTTGACAACAGGACACCTGACACCAGGGCTTCCGGAAGCCTCCTTTCAATCAAGGGCGTGGACATCCTTGAAGATGACCAGCCGATAACCACGAATGCTTTCTTCAACGATCCGTGGCTGTCACAGCAGTGGCATTACAATGATTCTAGGACTCCGACGGCAAGCATAAACGTAGAGCCCGTCTGGAGGAGTGTCACCACAGGAAATGATCAAGTCATCGTTGGAGTTATCGATGGAGGGATCGATCTCACCCACGAGGATCTTGCAGCCAACTGCATCAGCGGCGGAACCAATGGCAGCAGAAATTTTGTGGACGGATCTTTCAACATCACCGCTGATTCACACGGCACTCACGTCGCCGGCACTATAGCCGCCGTCAACAATAATGGAGTCGGTGTCAGCGGCATCGCCGGTGGTGACAGCGGCAAGGGCGTGAAAGGTGTCAGGCTGCTTTCCTGCCAGATATTCAAGACCGTCGGAGGAAGATCCTACAGCGGTTCCACGGCGCAGGCTATCAAGTGGGCCGCCGATCACGGCGCTGTGATCATCAATAACAGTTGGGGGTACACTTTCGATGAAAACCAGGACGGACAGCTTACCGGAAACGAGTTGACAAGGGCCTTGAACGCCAAAATCTCCGATTCAGACAAGGCGGCGGTTGACTATTTCATCAGATATGCCGGTTATGACGCCAAAGGCAATCAGGCCGGTCCGATGGCCGGAGGTGTCGTCATCTTCGCGGCTGGAAACGATGGCATCGTCAACGGAGCGCCAGCGAACTACGAACCTGTCATCGCTGTCGGGGCGACAGACGCCAACCTGAAAAAGTGCTCTTTCTCAAACTATGGAGATTGGGTGGACATCGCCGCTCCTGGAAGCGGCATCCTCAGCACGCTGCCTAACGGAAAGTACGGAACTATGGACGGTACATCTATGGCTTGTCCTCACGTTACGGGAATCGCGGCTCTTCTTGTCTCACATTATGGAGGACCAGGCTTCACCAATGAGCAACTGAAGGAGAAACTTCTGGGGGGCGCCAATCCTGATCTGCTTGCCGGATCACAGATCGGTCCATTTGCCGATGCGATGGGATCATTCTCGTATGAAAGCCAGGAGGCACCGGATCCGGTCAACGACTATTCCGTCGAGGTGTCAGCCAATCTGGTGAAGCTTAAATTCGGCCTCACGGGAGACAAGAAGGGCAACAAGGCCTACGCCTATCTGGTGGTAGCCTCGCAGAACAAATCCAAATTGGAAAACTTCACGCCATCTCTTTCGGTCCCGGACGGAGTCGTGACAAAAATGGTGTTCACCGGCGATCAGAATATCGGCGATGAGTTCACCGCCAAGATCCAGAAGCTCGACTTTGAGAAAACCTACTATGTCGGGGTTTTCGGCTGCAATTACGCAAGACGCTACAGCGCCATAAGTCCGATAACGAAAGTTGAGACAAAGAAAAACAACGCTCCTGTGATCACAGTTGAGACGGAAGGAGAGATAGTGGTGAGGGCTTCCGAGACAAAAGATGTTGTCTGCAAAGTGAGCGATCCGGACGAGCACAACGTTACAATTGGCTTCGAGCCGGGATCCGACGCGGCGAACTATAGCATCAACGGTGACATTTTCACAATGACGATACGAGGCAGAAGGGCAAAGGCCGGAAGCTACAAGGCGAGTCTGACCGCTACCGATGAATATGGAGCCTCAAGTTCAAAGGAGATCACCTATAGAATACTTGAGAATGAACCTCCTGTCATTGACAAGCCTTTTGATAATATCCTTTCCTACGAAGTGGGACAGACCATCAGCGTTGATCTTAAGGAATATTTCCACGATCCTGACGGTGAGGCCCTTTCGTATCGTGTCAGGGGCAATTCTGACAATGTCTCGAAAGTCGCGTTTGAAGGAGACATTATGACCGTCACGACAGTCGGACGCGGCCTTTCTTCAATGAATATAGTCGCCTATGATGGCGGAGGAAAGGAATGCTCTTCCCCACTGAAAGTCTTGGTCAAGGATTCGGGCGACCTTGCTGAAATGTTTCCTAATCCAGTCACCGACAACTTGACGATCCGGACAGAGGGCGAAGCTGAGACTCACATTAAAATCATCAGCCAGACGGGCGGATGCGTCTTTGACAAGACTATGACATTCAGCGGTTTCGACCCTGCCAAGGTGGATATGCGAGATTGTGCGCCAGGGCGTTATCTCGTGCAGGTGACCTACTTAGGGAGAACTTACGAGAAGAATGTGATTAAACGGTGATTTGGGGAGAAGGAGATTATTTCATATATTCACAACTTTGAAATATTTTAGCAGATGATTAATTTCAAGAATATATTGATGACAGCGCTTGCCTGTCTGACCACTGTGTCCATTGCATCCGCGCACGATGGCGAGGCTTTGCCATTTGTCCGGATAGTCCGCGATCCAGTCTCTGCCGGAATGGGATTTTCCGGCGTTGCATCTGTGTCTGGTACGACATATTCATCATTCCGGAACTCTTCGGTCATTCCGTTCGCGGCGGAGAGGATTTCCATCGGTGTGTCCGGCCAGATGTGGGCTCCGGACGGGACGAAGTCCACGAACCTCGCCTTCGGATCCGCGTTCAGGGCGGGGGAACGGCTTGGTTTTTCCATAGGCGGAGCATATCAGATCGGAGAGGAATATTCACTAATGGATGAGACCGGCAACGCGGCCGGGAAATTCAAACCCAACGATATGACACTGAACGCAGGCGTGGGATTCCTTATCCTTGACAATCTGTCCGTCGGGGCGAACGTGCGCTACGCGTCTCAAAAACTCTCATCGGACAACTCCTATTCGGCTGTCTCCGCTGATGTCCTCTTGACTTACAGACTCTCTGATCTGAATATAACCGCCGGCGTCACATCACTGGGCTCCTCGGTGAAATCGGTGGCGGGCGATTCGTTCAGCCTTCCGGCCTCGGCCACTGTCGGGGCGGACTGGTCAAAGACATTTTCCGAGATCCACGGCCTCCGGTTGGCGGCCGACGCCGACTACTTCTTCAGCGGGAACGTCACTGTGGCTGCCGGGGCGGAATATTCATTCAAGAATATGCTGTTCGGGAGGGCCGGCTACCATTTCGGGACAAAGGACGCTGTGCTTCCATCGTTCGCGACGGTCGGCCTCGGGGTCCGCTTCTTCGGGATCAGCCTTGATGTCGCCTACCTGACCGCGAACGATGTCTTAGGCAACACCATTACATTCGGCCTCGGGTACCGCTTCTGATCAAGTCCTTTTCGTATAGGTGAGTGATCGCGACCGCTTGCCTATACGAAAAATATTCCGATATTTATATTCAGTTTGCCGAAGGATTGTGCGACAACGGGAATGTAGATGAGAAAGAATTGGATATTGTTGGCTTTGGCGTTTATGGCTGTCGTGTCTTGCGCCAAGGAGAATATGCTTGAAAAGGTTATGGATGAGCCTGCTGCGGAAGCGGGTTCATCCATTGACCGTTCTATTGCGCCGGGAGTAGCGTTGGTGGAGTTCAGCGACGAGATGATAGCCTTGATCGGGAACGACCTCCTTCAGGGGAAGGTTGTCACACGGTCGATGGGACTGAACAATGCTTTGGACGAATTGGGAATCAAGTCGATAAAGAGGGCTTTCCCTGACGCCGGAGAGTTCGAGCCTCGTCACCGTCAGGCCGGGCTTCACAAGTGCTACATCATTGAATATTCCGATTCGGTCGCACAGACAAGGGCCTCCGCCGAGCTTCGGTCGGTTCCTGGGGTGGAACGTGTAGAGGGGCAGCGCACCATTGTTCCGGCGGGTTTCAATGATCCTTCTTTCTCATCACAGTGGGGATTGAGAAACATCTCGCATCCGGATTATGACATAAATGTGGTTCCGGTGTGGAACAACTATACCACAGGCGATCCTAAGGTTGTCGTGGCTGTTGTTGACTATGGTATAGACCAGACACATCCCGATCTTGCGGGCAATTGCTCTTCTTTGAACTACAGTACCATAGACGGTAGCGGAACCGTGGTGGCCGGGCGGCACGGAACCCACGTAGCAGGAATAGTCGCCGCGGTCAACAATAATGGGACCGGTGTCTGTGGCGTGGCCGGAGGAGATGCCGCCATAGGGCATAAGGGCGCTGTATTGATGTCGTGTGAGATTTTTCGCGACGTCACCGAGAACGGACAGAAAAAGACCAAGGGGGGCAGCAGCTACTCGGCGATCACTTGGGCGGCGGACCACGGAGCTGTCATCTGCCAGAACAGCTGGGTCTACAGCTATGACTCTGACGGCGACGGAAAACTCAATGAAAAGGAAAAACAGAACGCGCTCAGGGGGCAGATTGGCTATTTTGACAAACGTGCGATCGACTACTTCATAAAATACGCCGGATGTGACAAGAACGGAAACCAGCTTCCTGATTCTCCGATGAAGGGTGGACTTGTCGTTTTCGCCGCAGGAAACGACAATCTTGCCAACGGAGTGCCGGCGAATTACGAACCGGTGGTGGCGGTCGCGGCTCTGACGAGCAACGGAAGCAAAGCCAATTATTCCAACTATGGGGATTTTGTCGATCTCGCCGCTCCTGGCTCCAACATCTACAGCATCCTCCCCGGTGGCTCTTACGGGAATATGTCGGGGACATCTATGGCCTGCCCGCACGTGTCCGGGGTCGCGGCATTGATAGTCGCCGGCTGTGGAGGTCAGGGCTTCACTTGTGATATGTTGAAGGATAAGCTTCTCAAGACCCGGCGTTCCGACATCGTGCCTTCCGGTACGGGTGGCTTGGTGGATGCTGTGGCGGCGTTTAACTATGGGGAGAATTTCAAACCAGGAACGGCTGACAATGTCAAGACCACCGTGCGATCGAACTCGGTGGACATAGTCTGGACGGTCAAAGGCAATCCCGACGGCTATCCGGCATACGGCTACAAAGTCATCATCGGTAAGGATAAGTCCTTGGTCGAGAACGCTGATCCATCGAAAAATTCCATCTCCGGAGCCTTGGTGAGAAATGTGTTGTCAAAGGCAAAGGTCGGTGAGACCGAGAAAATCACATTCACAGGACTGGACTTTTCGTCAACCTACTATGTGAGGATAGTGGGCTATTCCTATGTGAACGTTTACGGTGATTCTTCCCCGATCGTGGAGTTCAGCACTGTCTTCAACAACCCACCGGTCATAGAGAGCGACATCGCCGGCGAACTCATCCTCAGATCTCACGAGAAAAAGGTTGTAAACCTTGTCGTCACAGATCCGGACAGGCACTCCATCACCGTTGACTACAAGTCTGGAAGCCCTGCGGACGCATTCTCCGGCCTTGAGAAAGGTGAGGCCACGATCACAATCAACGCACCTGACGCAGAGCCTGGAACCTACACTGCAAAACTCACGGTGACAGACAACTATGGCGCGGCTACGACACTGGAAATCACCTACACCATTCTGGCGAACAACCCTCCGGAGAAAACCAAAGATGTCTCCAACCTGCTCATCACCGGCATCGGCGAGACTTTCATCTTGAATATGAACGAATATGTCAGCGATCCGGACGGCGAGGTCCTTGAATATATTATGTCGTCCAGTGATCCTCAGACCGTGCGTCTTGTCCGTAATGGAGACAATGTCATAGGGACCGTACTTAAGTACGGCTCCAGTACAATCGGTGTCAAAGCCGTTGATGCCGCCGGAACTTCGGCGGAGATCGGTTTCAAGGTCGTGGCCAGGGATCCTTCCGTTGAATATTCCGCTTACCCGAATCCCGTCAGAGATTACTTGAACATAGCCACCGGTGCGGAACCGGAGGACCTGTCTGTGAAGATCGTCTCGCAAACCGGACGCACCGCCTATGAGGTCGCGGCAGTCAAGGCCAGCGCTTTCGAGCCGGCACGGATCAACCTGTCAGGACTCGCGCCGGGAAGATATTCGGTGGCGATTCGTCAAGGGATTGAGACACATTCGTTTACTATTATGAAATATTGATTGTGTGCTAAATAACACTGAAACATATTTTTATGAACAAAAGAATCCTTGCGGCCACAGGGGCAATCCTGTGCCTGCTTTCATCCTGTGACAACAAAATGAACAATCCATTGCTTACAGATTCCACGCTGCCGTACGGCGCGCCTCAGTTTGACAAGATCAAGACTGAGCATTACCTGCCTGCCTTTGAGCAGGCCATCACCGAGGCCAAGGCCGAGATTGACGCCATCGTGAACAATCCGGACGCTCCGACATTCGAGAACACGATCGCCGCTTTGGACGAGGCCGGAGGCCGTCTGAACGATGTCGCCAGCATATTCTACAACCTTATGGAGGCCGACACGAACGAGG
>CAVBMN010000066.1:0-14402 GCA_963596515.1 bacterium | reverse complement strand
GGCCTTGCCTTCCCTCAGAACCACTACCCGGATGCCCTGAACGACCTTCAGGACGCGGTGGTGGAAGTGCGGAAGAACGCTTCTGAATATTCTGTCGATCCCTCAAAGGTCGGTGTGATGGGTTTCTCCGCCGGAGGCCACCTCGTGCTGAACAGCGGCAAGGAGGCGATTGAGAATCAAGGAATATCCTCGCATCCGTCATTTATCGTCTCCGTTTATCCGGTCGTCACCATGACCGATGAGACCATAGTCCACAACCGTTCCCGGAAAGCTCTGCTCGGAAAACACCGGAACGACCCAGAGTTAAGGCGAAAGTTGTCAATGGAACTGAATATCCCGTCAGATATGCCGCCGGTCTTTCTTGTGAACTGTCTCGATGACCCCACCGTTGACTACCGCAATTCCGTAGTGATGGAGCACGCCCTGACAGCATCCCGTATCCCCCACAAGTATATTCAGTTCCCCACCGGCGGCCACGGTTTCGGCACCTCCTCGCCCCAAGCCGATTGGTTTCCCCTTTTCCTGGACTGGTTTGAAAGTTTGCCGGCTCAGGTAAGCGGTGACTGATCCTCGGTGCTGTTTAGCCTCGCCCTGTCTGTCAGAAGTGTGTGGCGCAATTAATTGTTAAGGGAGCTATATACCTGTTGACTAACTTTTGACGGGTTGCGTTAGTATTCATATAATTGCAGACAATAGGCAATTTCTGAACAATAAACTTATAATTAATCACTTATGACATTTTGTAGTCAACTCGTATATAATCACCATTGTTAATGAGTGTGTTCGTAAGTACCGCCCTCTGAAATTGACCGGCAGTTTTTTGTAACTGCCACTGAATCAATAAGTGGTGTTCCACCCTATGATATTCAGAAAGTTGAGATTTCTTTCCCGGTGATGTATTATGCCCGGTCGGTGTAAAAATAGGTGTCAAGACCATAAGATTTTGATTAACCGCTCTTTTTGCCTAATTTCGCAAGATTAATCGACTTTCAGAAATTATCGAGATGACAGAGGATATTGAATTCCAGTCAGTGGAAGCCATCAAAGACTTTCAGGAGAGGAAACTGCGCGAGGCCCTGGACTATCTGGCGGCCAACTCACCATATTACCAAAGGATGTTTTCCCGTTTCGGGATAGATGTCTCCACCATCCGTCATATAGAGGATCTTGTCAAGATTCCGTTCACGGAGAAGAAGGACCTCCAGCTCTACAACGAGGATTTCCTATGTGTGCCGAAGGACAAGGTGATCGACTACATCACCACTTCCGGCACACTCGGTGATCCGGTCACGTTCTGCTGCACGGAAAAGGATCTCCAAAGGCTCGCCTACAACGAGAAGAAGTCATTCGAGTGCGCCGGAGTGCATCCCGGCAACATCGTCCAGCTGATGACCACCATCGACAAACGCTTTATGGCCGGTCTTGCCTATTTCCTTGGTATCAGGGAGCTGGGAGCGGGAATCATCCGGGTGGGCAACGGTGTCCCTGAACTTCAGTGGGACACAATCCAGCGCATCAAGCCGGACACGATAATGTGTGTGCCGTCGTTCATCCTCCGCCTCATCCAATACGCCGAGGATCACGGCATCGACTACCGTAACTCCAGCGTGAAAAGGATCATCGGAATAGGCGAGGGGCTCCGCAATCAGGACTTTTCGCTCAACCTTCTGGGCACGAAGATCAAAGAGAAATGGGACGTGGATCTCTATGCGACATATTCATCAACGGAGATGGGAGCCACGTTCTCAGAGTGTCAGTATGGCGTTGGAGGCCACGTGCATCCTGAGCTGATCATCGTGGAGATCGTAGGTGA
This sequence comes from bacterium, assembly GCA_963596515.1. Lineage (GTDB taxonomy): Bacteria > Bacteroidota > Bacteroidia > Bacteroidales > UBA932 > Cryptobacteroides. The sequence continues at coordinate 12,589 of CAVBMN010000066.1, read as the reverse complement.
AGACAACCTGCCTGTGCCTGACGGCGAGGAAGGGGAGATAGTGGTGACCACCCTTGGAGTCGAAGGTATGCCGCTTCTGCGCTTCCGCACCGGTGACATCGCTGCCAAGAGGGTTGAGCAATGCAAGTGCGGAAGGAACTCCTATCGTCTCACGCCTTTGGTTGGCCGCAAGAACAATATGATAAAACTCAAAGGCACGACACTTTATCCGCCGGCTATCAACGATGTGCTTGACAATGTGGACTATGTCGCCAACTATGTCATCTATGTGCAGGACACCGAGGCTGGCACTGATGATGTCATCGTGAAGGTCGGCTTGAGCCGTGAGCCGGGCTTTGATGTTGTCAAGGACCTTAAGGACAGGTTCCGTTCAAGGCTTCGTGTGGCTCCGAATGTGGAAATCCATCCAAAGGAGGAGATCCAGAAGGTACTCTTCCCGGCCAAGAGCCGCAAACCAGTGAAATTCGTGGATTTAAGAAACAAAAAATGATGATTGACGAAACCATCTTTGATGACATAAGACCCTACAGGGATGACGAGATCCCGGCCGCGATGCACCGCATAGCGGACAATGACCTTTTCCCGCTGTTGTCCTCGTTCGCTTTCCCGGACAGGAATGTCGAGGATGTCCGTGCGGAAGTCCGAAGCATCAGCACAGTGTATGACTTCCAGAAGCAGGTTATGTGGTACGTCAACGAGCAGATCGTGAAGCGCAGTATGACATCCTACACGGTTTCCGGAATCGAGAATCTGGATCCTGCCGGGCATTATCTTTTCGTGTCCAACCACAGGGACATTATGTTGGATGCCTCCGTGCTCCAGAATGTCCTCCACAAACACGGCTTTCAGACCTCAGAGATCACTTTCGGGGCCAATCTGATGAGTTCCAGTCTGGTGATCGACATCGGCAAGTCCAACAAGATGTTCAGGGTGGAGCGAGGCGGCAACATGAAGGATTTCTACAAATCCTCCGTCCATCTGTCAGAGTACATCAGGCACACCATCGTGGACAGGGGAGAGTCCGTCTGGATCGCGCAGAGGAACGGCCGCACCAAGGACGGCAACGACGCGACCGATCAGGGAATCATCAAGATGTTCGGCATCAGCAAGCGGGATGACAAGATCAAGGCCCTTTCCGAACTGAATGTCGTTCCGCTCTCCATTTCCTATGAATGGGAGACCTGCGACTATATGAAGGCTTTGGAACTTTACCAGTCGCGGTCTGAGAAATATGTCAAAAAGCAGGGCGAGGACCTTTCCAGCATCCTTTCCGGCATCACCTCTTTCAAGGGCGACGTGCATCTGACGTTCTGCCCGATGGTCACCGAGCAGGACCTGATGGCCTACGATTCCCTCCCCGGCATTGAATATAACCGTGAGGTGGCGAGACTCCTGGATCGCAGGATTTATGCCGGCTACAGGCTGACTCCCAACAACTTCATCGCTCACGACATCCGTTTCGGAAAGCACGAGTTCAAGGGTGACAAATACACCGAGGAGCAGAAGGAGCGCTTCCTGCACCATCTCAAAAAACTCGAGAAATACGATGTCGATGAACCGGAGGTGCTGATGGACATATTCCTTGGAATATATTCAAATCCTGTGGACAATTGTTTTGAGAGAAATTAATCAAGTTTCGCATCCGCGAAACACCACTGTTCTTCACCACTTGTGGTGAAGGCAAGTCCCGCCCCCGAGGGGAGGGACTTAGGGAGAGGGTAACGTGAACAGATATAGGTGGCAATCACCTTCGAACGTGAGATAATGTATTTTTACAGCAAGTAATTACCTGCTTGCGAAAGATGAGGAAATATGAATAGGGTAGTGATAACAGGAATGGGCATCTGGTCGTGCCTTGGAAAGACTTTGGACGAGGTTCGCGATTCCCTTTATGAGGGGAAATCCGGGATTGTGTTCGATCCGGAAAGGAAGGAGATCGGATTCCGTTCCGCGCTGACCGGCAAGGTGGAAGTCCCTGACCTAAAGAAGGAACTGAGCCGTTCCCAGAGGGTGTTTATGCCTCAGCAGGCCAAATTCGCCTATTGCGCCACGAGGGACGCTCTCTGCGACGCCGGAGTGGATGATGAATATCTCGCCTCTCACGAGGTCGGGCTTCTCTATGGGAATGATTCTTCGGCGCTTCCCGTGATAGAGTCCATCGACATCATCCGTGAGAAGAAAGACACGATGATGTGCGGCTCGGGAGCGATCTTCCAGTCGATGAACTCGACGGTGACGATGAACCTCGACTGCATATTCAGACTTAAGGGAATGAACCTTACCGTGTCGGGTGCTTGCGCCAGCGGTTCGCACGCCATCGGACTTGGCTCGCTTCTGATCCAGCACGGCCTTCAGGAGATGGTTGTCTGCGGTGGCGCCCAGGAGGTTCATCCTTATGCGGTCGCTTCTTTCGACGGCATCTCGGCGTTCTCTGTAAGGGAAAACGAACCAGAAAAGGCCAGCCGTCCTTTCGACCGTGATCGTGACGGACTCGTGCCGAGCGGCGGCGCGGCGACGGTCGTCCTTGAAAGTTACGAGTCCGCTGTCCGTAGGGGAGCGAGGATTTATGGCGAGGTGCTTGGTTACGGATTCTCCGGCAACGGGGATCACATCTCAACCCCAAATGTGGACGGCCCGAGACGCTCTCTTGAAATGGCTGTATGTCAGGCCGGAATAGACAGGAATATGATAGGCTACATCAACGCGCACGCAACATCCACACACGTAGGTGATGCCAACGAGGCCAAGGCCATAGCCTCTGTCTTCGGGGACAGGACCGTGCCGGTGACCAGCACGAAGTCCCAGACCGGCCACGAGATGTGGATGGCGGGAGCCAGCGAGGTGATCTACTCGATGCTTATGATGAAGAACGACTTCATCGCAGCGAATCTGAATTTCGAGAATCCGGACGAAGACTCCGCGCGGCTTCTGATCCCGGCAGAGAGAATGTCTAAGCATTTCGATGTCTTCTTGTCCAACTCATTCGGCTTTGGCGGAACCAATTCTACTTTGATAATCAAGAATATGTAATATGTCGGTCATCAGCGAGACAGTTCGTGTCAAGGTCAGATTCTCGGAGGTCGATCCTATCAGGATGGTCTGGCACGGGAACTACATCAAGTACCTTGAGGATGCCCGGGAGGCTTTCGGCCACCGCTACGGGATCAGTTACCTACAGATCAGCGAGCACGGCTACTACGCCCCGGTTTACGACCTTCAGGTCCGTTATTTGAGGCCGACCACGCTGGACGACACCCTTCTCGTGACCATCACTTGGAAACCTGCCGAAGGTGCCAAGCTGTGTTTCGACTACGAGATCCGTAACGAGAAAGACAACGGCTTGGTACTCAGGGCTTCCACTGTCCAACTCTTTACGACTACCGAAGGCGAGTTCGATCCGGTCGGCCCGGCGTTCTTTCAGGAGTGGAAAGACAAAATGCTATCTGAATAACAAAAGTGGAGAAAAGCGTCATCATCATAGGAAGCGGCCTCGGCGGACTGGAATGTGGTTACATTCTGGCCAAGAAAGGCTTCCGGGTGACGATTCTGGAGCAGGCCGCCAAGCCTGGTGGCTGCCTTCAATCCTTCCGGCGCGGAGGACGCGTTTTCGACACGGGGCTCCACTATGTCGGCGGCCTTGACGAAGGCCAGTCCCTGCGTCCTTTCTTTGAATATTTCGGCTTGATGGAGCTGTCGTGGAGACGGATAAATCCCGAATGTGTCGATGAGGTTGTCATTGGAAACCAAAGCTTTCCCCTTGCCTCGGGACACGACCGTTTTGTGGAGCGTTTGACCGAGCGTTTCCCTGCGGAAAGAAATAATCTTAATGAATATGCCCGTTTCCTCCATAAGGTCGGAGACGACATATTCAGAATTTTTGAGGGCGACAGCGTGGAAATGAATGACCTTCTGGGCCGCAGCGCCTATGAATATCTTCGCTCTACGATAAAGGATCCTCTTCTGCGTCAGGTTCTCAGCGGTGCTTTTATGAGGATGGAACTGAGTGAATCCCTGCCCTTGTATGTCTTCGCCCAGATAAATGATTCGTTCATCCAAAGCTCTTGGAAACTGGAAGGTGGCGGAGATCAGATAGTCCGAAAGATGGTTGATTCCATAACCTCTATGGGAGGTGTAGTCAGAACTAATGCCAAGGTCACTTCGATCAAGGCCTCCGGAGGCCGCGTTTCCGAAGTTGAGGTGAACGGAGCGGAGATCCTGAAGGCGGATTGGGTCATCTCGGATGCCCATCCTGCTGTGACTCTTGGACTTATCTCTGATGGCCTTCGTAAGGTTTACAAGGAGAGAATCTCCGCTTTGGACAACACGTTCGGTGTGTTTACCGCGAACATTTGCCTGAAATCCGGAGTACCGACCTGTCCCGATGGGAACATATTCATACATCGCAAGGGAATCGACCTTTGGCATCCGGATCCGTCAGTCACAGAGTCTGTTATGGCGCATTTTTATCTTGAGCCACAAGGTGGTGTGACGCATCTGGACCTGATGAGTCCTATGCCTTTCTATCGAGCCGATAATGAATCAGGTCACTGCCTTTCGTCATCCGGCAAGACAATCGCCTATAACTCAGAGGAATCCTACAACTCGGCAAAGCAGAGAAAGTTAAAGGAATGCTTTGATATGGTCGGAAACCGGCTTCCGTGGCTGAAAGGGGACATCGAGAGCGTCACCACCAGCACCCCGCTGACATATTCCCGCTATACCTCCACTCCGCAAGGTTCCGCATTCGGTGTCCGCCACGATTGGAGAACCCCTCTGCGCACCGTCCTGTCCTCCCGCACCCCTCTGAAAAACCTCCTTTTCACCGGCCAGAGCCTCAATCTCCACGGCCTCCTCGGTGTCTCAATGACCTCCGTCCTCACCTGCCGCGAGATCCTCGGCAAGGATTTCATCGTCCTCCGCTGATTTCATCGTTCCATGTGCCGATAAAATAAATAACCTCATCGTCATTTTATGATTATCATTTTATGACGATGAAAAATTATTGTGTATGTTTGCACTGAAATTAATTTTGAATATCTTATGTCGAAATATGCTTTTGTGACCGGTGGAAGCCGAGGGATAGGCCGCGCGGTATGTCTGAAACTCTCTCAGATGGGGTTCTGTGTCATTGTCAACTATGTCTCGAATGATGCGGCGGCGCAGGAGACTTTGCGTCTGGTTCAGGAGGCTGGCGGCAGCGGAGAACTGCTGAAGTTTGATGTCGCTGACACCGAGGCGTCCGTCAAGGCGATAAACGGATGGCAGGAAAACCATCCGGACGATTATGTGGAGGTTCTGGTGAACAATGCCGGCGTGCGGAAGGACAATCTTCTGCTTTGGCTTGAGCCGGAGGATTGGTTCAAGGTGATGTCCACGGATCTGAACAGTTTCTACAACGTCACCCGTCCGTTCCTTCAGCCGATGGTCTCGCACCGCAACGGACGCATCATCAATATGGCCTCTCTGTCAGGTCTCAAAGGACTGCCGGGCCAGACGAACTACTCGGCCGCCAAAGGTGGCCTGATCGCCGCCACAAAGGCTTTGGCTCAGGAACTTGCCCCGAGAAAGATTACGGTCAACGCTGTCGCTCCGGGCTTTGTGGAGACCGATATGGTCGAGGGCCTTGACGAAGCCTCGCTCAAGGTTCAGATCCCTGCCCGCCGTTTCGGCAAGCCCGAGGAGGTCGCCGCCCTCGTCGGTTTCCTCGCCTCTCCGGATTCCGCCTACATCACCGGCCAGGTCATCTCCATCAACGGAGGCCTTTATTGACCTTAATTGCCAGTCTGCTATAACCAGAGGCATTTTTAAGTCAGAGGAGACTAATTCCCAAATTTTGGTCCACCGTGCAAAATTTGGGAATTAGTCTCCTCTGACATTGTCCCTCTGTCAAAGTAATCCGGCTTGGACTGCCTTATAATCTCCAGGCAGGAACAACCGATATTGTCAAGCCATCTTGATGGATAGTCTCCTCCTGCTCGTATGTGATAATCCGGCAATTGTGGCAACCTGTTGCCTTTGACGCCTCTGTAAGGCCTTTTATTTCGCGTGAACGATTCTCGGCTGTCAGTTCCCAGCATACTTGAACCAATTCGTGGAGATCCTCTCCTTTTTGGATCAGAAAATCGCATTCGGCCGCATTTTCGTTATAATAGAAGATTTTGTCATCGCTCCCCAATGAACGGTGCAGGAATGCGAAGATGATATTCTCCAGTTCTTTTTCCTCGCCTGAACTTTGCGTGTAAAGCACGGCTCGTCTCAGCCCATTGTCCGCTATGTAGTACTTTGACGGCAAGGTGGTCTCTTTAAGTACAGATCTTGTGTAGCACGGAACCTTGTATAGAAGGTATATATGTTGCAGGCGTAGTCCAACCAATCGTAAAGGGAGTCCTTACCTACTTTCATTCCTGCGGATTTCAGTTCATTATAGATGTTGTTCACACTCGTCGGTTTTGTCAGATTCTCGAATACTCTCTTCAGAAAATACCTCACTATTGATGGGGATGTCCTTATCTCATAGTGTTCGATCAAATCCCTGAATAACATTGTGTTGAAGTAGGATTGGAGAATCTTTGTCCTTGCGCTTTCCGTTTCGGCAAGGACGGCTTTCGGGTAGCCCCCCCCCTCATCGCAATAATGCTTGAATGCTGATTTTATGATTGTCGCGCCATCCTCTGTGTAAGGATTTGGAGTAAGGCCACGAAAGTTGAGGTATTCTTTGAAGTCAAGCGGGTATTCAACGTACTCGTCCGGCCACCCGCGTAAGGCGGAAGCCATCTCTTCAGATAACATTTCTGCCGTACTTCCGGTGATGAATATATGTTTGCAGTAGTTTTTATAGGTTCTAAATACGAATAGCTCCCATCCTTTTATCAGTTGTATCTCATCAAAAACATGTACACGTCTTTCAGTGGTCTTTCCGGGTACATATCTCGATATGCTTGAAGTATGTCATCAAAGTCAGAAACTTGCATTGAGGAGAATCGTTCGTCATCGAATTCCACGTACAGGATATTCTCTTTAGGAATGCCAGATGATAACAGTTTGTTTATTGTAAGTCGCAGTAAAGATGATTTCCCACATCTACGTATTCCAGTTACGGTGACTATATCCTCTCCGGAAACAGGAAGTGACAGATTTCTTGCCACCAAACCATTGAAAGGTAATTCTTCTTGATGCGAGGCGATGATTGACTGAAATGTTCTGCGAAGTTCCATATTCATTATTTTTATGTAAATATAAGGCTTCCCTTTTAGTAAGGAAAATATATGCCAGAACTTTCCTTGCAAAAAGGAAAGGCGGCCTGATCGCCACCACGAAGGCTCTGGTTCAGGAACTTGCCCCGAGAAAGATCACCGTCAACACCATCGCTCCACGCTTCGTGGAGACTGACATGGTCGAAGGCCTTGACAAGGCCTCTCTCAAGGCCCAGATCCCGGCCCGCCGTTTCGGCAAACCCAAGGAGGTCGCCGCCCTTGTCAGTTTCCTTGCCTCTCCGAACTCCGCTTACATCACCGGTCAGGGCATCTCTATCAATGGTGGGCTCTACTAGATCTGTTTGTACACCTGTTTGAACGAGATGCTGCTTGATCCATTTGAAGAACAGTTCAACGGACCAGCGATTCCTATACGGCAGTGAGACTTCTAATGCAATGATGGTCAGTGTATTGGTAAGGAATACGGAATTCCTTTTTGCTCGTAGTCATAGTGCTCCGCTCGCCTGAGCCGCCCGGGATAAGTTTTGCCGTTTTTGTAAGTTGTGAGTTCTATAACTGAGTACGACAACACAGTCTTGGGTATCCTGCGCTTCTAGCTGACTGCCTTGTACAAAAGGTTCCTCTTTGCCATTACGGCAAAGAATGCTCCTGTGCAGTTGAACTGGCATAGCTGTTCAAGGAAGTTGTAGATCTGTAAAATATGTAATATGAGCCGGTCTCTACAGGAATCTCCTTCATTGCCTTGGAGTTCATAAATGGATGCCGTGGTTATGTGAAAGAACGACGGGGCCTTAGTCTCCACATCGTACAGAGTATGGACTTTCTCCCTATTTTTCGCTTGTGGGACTTCGCCCAGCAGAAGACAGAAAGACAAAGTTCAACGATGGTGGAGTCGAATGCATAGACATCCCCTCCGAGATTAAATATGTCCGTATCTTTCTGTATGCGAGCCTTATCCATCAGTGATAGGCGAACTCTTCAAAGATGCGAAAGTTTCTGTTCCGGTTGGCCTTCGCCAGATTGCTGCTGGTAAAAGAGTCTCCGAATCCGAGGAACTTGGACTTTTATACATTTATATTGTTCCTATTGCTATAATACATAATAATGAATAAATTTGTGAATATATGTAGTATTATTAACACAAAACAAGATGGGACAGAAATATGATTTGCTAGCATTTATTGCTATTCTGATGATTTTTATGGATGGATGTTCTACAAAAGAGTTTCCGATAAATTATAATCAGAAAGTGGCTCATACAATTGAGTTGAAAACGAAAAGTATAATAGGGGACAAGCATAGAATGCTTTCGGAAAAGGAGTTGTATTCCATCCTTGATAATAAATTTGGACCCTCTCGTTCGAGGAGTGTAAGCGGTTATTCAATAGAAACAATATCAGAGGGGAATAAGCCTTTGATTTATGTTGTGAATCTAGTCGGTGGTGGTTGGGCTGTTGTCGCAGGGGATGTCCGTGATGAAAATCAGATTCTAGCATATAATGAGTCGGGGTCTTTTGATCCAGATAATATTCCTAATCCAGGAGTGGCTTTTTGGTTTGAAACAGTGAAGGAAATGATGAAGACAATTGACTACGAGATCTATGATAATGAGGAAAGTATAGCGTACCCCCACTCTATTTCTTACGATGAACCTTACCTTTGGGTAAGGAGAAAACTTGGAGTATCGACTACGAAGAAGGTCTCAGAGATTCCTCATTTGATTCAAACAAAATGGGGGCAAGGCGCCCCTTGGAATTACAAGATCATCAATGGTTATCCTACTGGATGTGTCGCAGTGGCTGTTTCTCAAATGCTTTATTTCCTTCATAATAAGATTGGCGTTCCTAAGGGACTTTACCATCAAATTATTCCAAATTTTGTATGGAACAATTATGGCTATTATTATGCCTTAAATGCTAATAGAATGGATTATAATAGTGATTCCCATAGGTGGTCGCAAATGACTAAAACGGCAATTGACTCTAAAAGAACAACGAATACTGATTATGTTGGAGATTTGATGGTAGATGTTGGGGATCATCTTGGTATGAAATACACGCCAACAGGCAGTTGGGCTAGTGATGATCAATCGATATTTTCATATTTTGATATAGAGTGTGGAGTGCATACTTATGATTATAATTTAGTTACGGAGTCTTTGGACAAAGAAATGCCCGTTATTATATTTGCACAAAAAGAGAATAGTAATGAAGGGCATGCTTGGATTATAGATGGGTATAGAGATTATAGCAATATTTCAGATTACCAGTATAAGTGGGTCCTTATGCCTCCAGATTCTCTTGATTATCACTTTAAATATGACCAAGATATTGATATTGACCATATCTTTACGGAGAAAGAAAAGCAAAAATATTTTCCAAACTTAGTCGAGGATGAAATTGTACATGAATATAGTTGTTATTATGAAAGACATCTAAAGATGAATTGGGGGTATGATGGCGAAGGTGATGATGGTAAATATTCTATTATACCTTCTGACAAATGGGCAGCGAGTGGAAGTGATGCATATAAACGTAACGCTCATATGTTTTATGATTTTAAACAATTTTAACTATGAACTTTTCAAATAAGATTTACCGAACTTCGGCGATAACCAGCATTATATTCGCGTTTATGACTTTTGTGGTGTCATGTAATAAAGATGACATTGACGCATCGCAATTAGAAGGAGTTTGGGAATCGGCGTATCAAAACGATAATCCATTCCTGAGAGAGGTCAAATTCAGAGATGGTGAATGTGAGATCTATTATTTGAGGGAAGGCGAGTATAACAATGTATTGCTGGACTATGTCTTAACTGGTAAGATATTGTATATGGGAATTAAGAATGATTATGGCGATGATTCTGAATTTGTGTTTGAGATATTGAGATTGGACAAAGAGTCATTAAAAGTAAAAGGGCATTATTTTGGCAGCCCGACAAAAACGTTTGAGCTCAAACGTAAAAATTAGTTCACCATAGACAAAAAATCACCGGGACAATGTTACATTATCCCGGTCTTTTCGTTTATATTAGTGAAAAGTTCAAACGATGATCGAAGACTTTCTCACAGAAGCGTTCCTGGCCCTTCGGGGCCGATGGAAGACAGAGGACACCCTTCAGGATGCATTCTGTCGGCTTTGGGGAGGAAAGTACAAGATCGGAAGCGTGAAGGAGGCGATGGGACTGCTTTCAAGGACAGGCAGGAACCTTGAGATCGATGAATACCGGAAGGCACGAAAAAGGCCGACGGTGAGCATCGATGGAAGACAGGTCGAGGATGAATCAGGCGACGCGATGGAAAAGGAACTGCTCTTTCGGAAAGTTGAAGCGTCGGTGGAAAGCGAACTGACCGATCTCCAAAGACTTATCGTCAGAAAGCACGAATATGAAGGCCAATCCTTCGAACGTATTGCAAAAGACTTGGGAATGCAGCAGGCGGCTGTCCGGATGCACATCTCAAGGGCAAGGAAGCTTTTAAGGGACAAATTCAGAAATGAAGATGAATAAGATAAATGAATATATCGACAGGTACTTCGAGGGAACCCTTTCCGAAGCCGAGGAACTGAGACTCAAGACTTTCCTCGCCTCATCGGAAGGACAGGCCTCTGAATATGACGAAGCGCGTGCCGTGATGGGCTACTTCGCCGTTGGCAAGTCTCTTTCACGGAAAGTAGCGAAGGAATATTCCCGAAAAAACGGTCGCCGGAATGGCACCGTTTGGCTTCGGATCGCTGTGGCCGCCGTGTGCGCTGGTATATTCATAACTCTTGGGGTGAATGTCTATAATAAGGAAAACATTTGTGTCTCGTTCGTGGGCGGGCAAAAGGTGACGGATAAGGAAGTTGTAATGAACGACGTCGACAACATTCTTGCCGACCTTCTTTCCGGCGGAACGGATGTGGGTGAACAGTTAAATGAATTTTTTGGAAATCAATGATGAAACGGAAACTCTTTTTGATGGCGGCCTTGTGCCTGCTTGCCTTGCTGCCGGTGTATGCGCAGAAAGGTTTGCAGATTGACAGCCTTTTCAGTGGGCGGTTGGTGAAAGTGGCGACTATGACAGAGTCCATAGTCAGTGGTAAGAAACTAAACCCTTATAATCTGGACTATTTCCGCAGTGTGCGCTTTGTGGCTGATGATGACCAGATTGCGAAGGTTTCAATGTGGGTAAGAAATGATTCGATGATCGCTGAGGAAAAGGATATTGAATCTGAAGGCGGCCGTCTTGTCTATGCTTTACTGAAATTTCCTGGCAGGAAGGATAAGAACAGATACGTCGGCTATCAGGTCAAAAGAATTGGAGGCAGTGATTATGTGACTGTGGTGTATATGGAGGGCGCGGCCACGGTGGAAGATCTTAAGGTGATATTCAAGCATAGATAAAATTTAAGATTATGAAAAAGATATTTTTGGTTGCTTTAGTCGTTTTGTTAGGTGCTTTTGCCGCTGGTGCTCAGGATGTTGCGGATACTGTAGCGGTCAACCGCAAATCCATTGAAGCCGGCGTTGACACTGTGGCTTGCGGCAATGTGAAAAAGGACGCTGTCAAGGATGAGGAAACGGTTCGTCGCAATGACCGTTTGTTGGATTTTGACATACCATTCTACAGCAAGGTGAAAAAACGTTACCATACTCCATACTTTTGGCTTAATACCCCAAATGTCGGCTTTGGCTTTCTTAAATCATATCCCTCAGAGCCTTATGATTTCAGTGTTCAGAATTCGTATGAGATTTTTGCCAACATTGAATTGAATTCCCGTAATGTGACAAGAAGAAGTTCCTTCGCCTTCGGTCTTGGAGTGTCTTGGAAGAATTTCTCTATGACTGGCCGTGAATCGATTGTGAAGGACGATTCCGGCAATATATCCGTCAAGCCATATCCAGAGAATGCTGATCCAAGGGTTTCAAGATTGCGCTTGGTCAGTGTAACTATGCCTCTTACGTACAGTTGCGCTTTGGGTAGAGGCTGGGGCTTTACTTTGGGACCTGTCTTGAACTTTAACGCTTATGGCTCAATTGTCAATAAGTATACTCTTGACGGAGAGAAACAGAAGGACAAGTACAAGAAAATTCATTGCAACGCATTTACGGTGGACCTGATGTATCAGTTGAACATCGATAGGGTCACATTATTCGTGAAATATTGCCCTATGCCTTTGATGGACAAGTCTTACTGGCCGGACTTTCAGTATGGTTCCGCCGGAGTTGCCTTGGCTTTGTAAATAATGAAGTTAAATACAGAAAAAGGACGGATCCATTGATGATGGGTTCGTCCTTTTCGATTGTATCAAATTCTTCGTCTATCTCTCGATGGTGGCCTCGCGGTCAGGTCCGAGGGAGATTATGCTGATCGGCACGCCGAGATAATCTT
>CAVBMN010000065.1:0-14413 GCA_963596515.1 bacterium | reverse complement strand
GCAAAGCCTTGTAGCGTGAATAGTCGCTCTCGGCGTTCCGCAGATTCTCCGAGGCCTCCTCTATTCCCGAATCGAAAACGGTGACATTGCTCTCGATGGTCTTGAGTCCGGCGGCATCAGTGGATTTCCCGGACAGGGTCCTTTCCAGATCGGCCTCAGCCTGAGCCAACCTCAGCCTGTACTCCGAATCGTCAATGATGACAAGGGTATCGCCTTTACGCACCCGGCTATAGTCCTCGAAACGTATCTCCTTTATGAAACCCTGTACCCTGGTGTTGACCGGGACAATGTGCCTGTCAACCCTTGCGTCATCGGTATATTCCACATTCCCGAAATGGACGAAACGGGAACAGACATAAGTCACGCCCGCCAGCAGGATAAGGATCACGATGGTGTTGTATATCCTCTTGATTGTCTTCTTGTTAGTCATAGTATGATAATTTTATGTAAGTGGCAAAAATAATGGTTACTATAATATTCCAGCGACATATTTCAGCTTGTAAAGACGGTATTGTCTTTCAGCCTCGGCGTTGGACACTCCGATCTCCGCATCAAGCTTCACATTGAAGGCGTCCAGCATATCCGTGATCAGCGCCAGCTGCTCCATATACCGGTCATAGACCCTTTCGTAGTTCTCCGTGGCAAGCTGGAGACTTTTCTCACGAGTCTCAAGCTCAATGAACGACTGGAGATAATCCGTGTAGGCTTGCTTGACATCATTCCGGAGAGACTCCTCGGCGACATCCACGGCCTGGCGTGCCTGACGCACTGTGAAACCGGCCTGACGCAGTTTGCTCCGGGACTTGTACAAGGAGCCGAAACTATAGTTTATTCCAAGCCCCACATACCAGATGTTCAGGTTCTTGTCAATCGGCGGCACCTCGAACGTTATCGGGCCGTTGAATGAATCGTGGGCCACCACAGCCACACTTGGAAGCATCCCTGCCTTCACGATCTTGCGTTGTGCCTCAGCAGTACCGCTGCTGATTTCCGCCAGACGGATTGATGGAGAAGACAGTTTCGCCGTCTCCTGCCATTCCGCCAGGCTTGAATATTCAGGAACCGACTGTTCCGGCAGGCTTGTTCCTATAGTGATATATTCCTGAAGACCAAGGGTTTCGCAGAGGTTATGGTTCAGCACTTCGGCCATATTCCTCAATCTGACAAGTTCCAGCGAGAGCGTCTCCAGCCTTAGCTCATAACGGGTCACGTCATTGGCCAAAGCCAGCCCTTGCTCGCGTCTTGCCTTGATGTCCTCTATCAGCTTCCGTGTGAGAGCAATGTTCTCCTGATAGACCTTTATGCTGTTATTTATCCGGTACAGGTCAAGGTACTGCCCAGCCACCATCAGACGCAGCCCTTGTCTGGACTTGTCCAGCTCCGTAACCGAGCGATCCAGTCCGTGTTCCGCCAATTCGATTCCGGCCTTCACGGCTCCTCCTGCGTAGATGACCTGACGGGCATCGACAGTGAATCCGTTGCCGAAATGCGGCGAAGCCAACCTTGTGAAACCGGAGAAATCCCTGTCTGTCAGGAACGCATCTCCGATGTAACTCACGTTCACGGACGCATCAACATCCGGCAGACGGGCTTCCTTGGCCGCCTTGACACCCTCACCGGCAGCGTCAACCGCTGTCCGCAGCATCCTGATTGTCCTGTTGCCGGAGTCAAGCATATTGAATATGTCCTCCATTCCCAACGAGAGAGAATCCTTGCGTGCGCTATCTGTTCCTTCCTCCACACGCGCGTTTTCAGGCGCGGTGCACATCATAGCGGAAACCGCCGCACAAATAATCCATCCTATCATTCCATTTCAAATTTTCGGGTTGCAAAGGTAGGGCGGAAATGGCGTTCGGTCGTTGGATAAAACAAGTCAAAAATGGGATATTTCGGAATATTTATGGCGTTTAGCAATATAATTGCCGATATTTGTGGCATAAATAGGAATTAGGCTATGGACAAGGAAGTAATGTTCAGTTCCGAGGCACATCTCTACGGCTCACTGCCAGACACAGAGAGAATATGCCCGGACGGGCTTATGAAAGACGGTGCGATTCTGCTATGCGTGAAAGGGACGGCTGTGATTCTCGTGAATTACAAGCCGTTCAAGGTGACGGGCGGCTCTGTGATGACGCTTTTCCCGGGAGATCTCGTGACCACAACGGACAAATCATCCGATTTTTCATTTGATGTTCTGACGTTCAGTCCGTCAATCCTTCGGGAAGCAAGCCTTGACTTGGAACAGACAGTATATTCCTCCCTCAGAGAGGACCGGTGTCAGGGAGGATCACAGATTGTGACAGACATCGTCTCCAGTATGTTCAGATTGCTGGAGGCGTATTTCAGGCAGCCTGACTGCACGTGCCTGAACCGTCTCGTGACCTGCCAGCTGAAAGCCTTCTTCATCGGATTCCACGACTACTTGATCCGGTTTCCGGGTCAGGCTCCATCATTAGACGGCTCAAAACGCAAGAGAGCTCTGTTCGACCGTTTTATGAGAACGGTGGAGCAGGATTTCAGAAAGTCAAGGGATGTCGGTTACTACGCCGAAAAACTGAACATCACACCCAAGTACCTGAATATGATCTCAAGAAGCGTCGCAGGCCACAACGCCAAGGCGATAATCGACCACTATGTCATCCTGAAACTGAAGATCGACCTGTCCGGCAGCGACAAATCCCTGAAACAGATCGTCTGGGACTACAACTTCAGCGACACCTCATTCTTCACCAGATACTTCAAGCAACACACCGGCATAACTCCCCTCGCCTACCGCAAGGCTAATTATCGGTAGACACCATAGTCCACATTGCCTCCACATATTTTATTGTGGTTGACGTGCCTGACTGTTAGAAACCTTTCGCGATGTTGTCGGCGATGGACTGGATGAGGCGCTCACGGGCCTCGATGCTGGCCCAGGCGATGTGCGGGGCCAAACTGAGACGCTCGGGATGGCGGGTGTGAAGGAGTGGATGATCGGCAGGGATCGGCTCAATGGAGTACACGTCCAAGCCAGCGCCACCGATGGCACCTTCGTCTATCACCTTGGCCAGAGCGTCCTCCACCACGATGCCTCCACGTCCCATATTCACAATGATAGCCTTCGGCTTCATCATCCTCAATTCCCTCTCTCCCACAAGGCCAGCCGTGCGTTCATTGTAAGGAGCGTGCACGGAAATCACGTCCGACTCACGCATAAGATGTTCAAGAGGCACGGCAGGATATTCAGCGCTATGGTTCGTGCCAGAAGTCGAATAATAGATCACCTTCATACCGAAAGCGGTTCCGATCTTCGCGACCTTGGTGCCTATCGCACCCAAGCCGATGACGCCCAAAGTCTTGCCGGCCATTTCTATGAATGGCCTGGAATAATCCGTGAACAATCCACTGCGGGAATAGGTTCCGGACTTCACGACATTATCAAAATAGGCTCCGTTGCCCAAAAGGTTAAGAATATGCGTGAATGTTTGCTGGACAACGGAGTCCGTAGAATAGCCAGCTACATTTCTGACTATTATTCCTCGCTTGGAACAAGCCTCAACATCAATATTGTTTATTCCGGTACCGGCCTCGCACACAAGCCGAAGCCTCGGAGCCGCGTCAAGCAGACGGTCATTCACCCTTATCTTATTGACGACCAGCACATCACAGTCCCCGACTCTACGCACGGCCTCATCCGGAGTCGAATTAGGCCACGCCGTCAGTTCCCCCTGTCTTTCAATCGGCTCCAACGATGAAGTCCCCATCGTCGCAGC
Organism: bacterium; assembly: GCA_963596515.1. Taxonomy (GTDB): domain Bacteria; phylum Bacteroidota; class Bacteroidia; order Bacteroidales; family UBA932; genus Cryptobacteroides. The sequence goes on along the minus strand of CAVBMN010000065.1, from coordinate 10,658 downwards.
ATCCAGAAACACAATCTTCATCTCTCACAAAAATTTTCCGCTAATATAAGCATTTTTACGAATCTATGGCAAAACCAAACGAGGACGGCCGAATCGGCCGTCCTCGTTCCTGTGCGCGGGATGAGAGTCGAACTCACACGTCGCAATTGACACTAGCTCCTGAAACTAGCGCGTCTACCATTTCGCCACCCGCGCTTGAAGTGGATTGCAAAGATACTGATTATTTACGAAATTGCAAACAAAATCAAGCGCAGGGCGAAGAAAACTACTTGGAATACTTGCTGAAAGTCTTGTTGATCAGCGTCGTCTTGCCAGAGCAATTCTCAAGAAGCGCGTTCTTGAAGGAAGCGATGTCGTTCGAGTAAAGTCCGAGTGACGCACAGATGTCCGACCGGTGAACACCACCGTTTTCCAGTTCCGTCAGGATCTGAGGCTTGAACCAATAGCTTGCGCCGAAACCCGGATTGCTGCCATAACGTTCCTTGTACAACATATTCTCAATGTAGTAGGCCCACATCTCGCCTACCTCACAGTAACCAGCGTTATCACCGTTTCCGGTACCATAGCAGTCACCTGTGGAGATGTACGAAGTAAGGATGTAAGTGGCGTATTTCTTCCAGTAATCCGTGCCCGCCTTCTGGAAATGGCTGGCGTGCGCCATCTCGTGGATTGTCGTGGAATATAGTTCGGAATAGTTGCCGTTCTTGCCCTTGGAGCCGATGGTGATGTCCGGGGCGAAGATCCTGACAATGGCGGTGTACTGTCCGATATACTTGCTGACCAGCTTGTTGTCAAGCAAGGCACCGTGATGCATCATCAGCGTGCTGGACGGTCTGAGAATATTCAGGATCCAGAACCTCAGGTTCTTAGGCGGCATTGTCACACCTGTTGTCTGACATTTCTTGAAGTAGTCGTAGGCCGCATTGTTGACAGCACATCTGCGGAACAGGGTGGCATCCGAATTCTTGTCGATCGTCAGATCAATGCCGGTCGGCGAGCCCTTGCCGATGGTTGAGATGGAGGCTGGGACCAGAATCAGGTTCAAACCGATGGAGAAACCCGTGCTGTTCTTGAAGCAGATGCGGTAATGAGGCTTGGCGGAGAACTTGCGGGAGAACTCGTAGTTTCCGTTCTCGTCCGTGTAGGTCGTGGCGATCTTGACAAAAACGTTGGCCACCATCTTCACACCGGCTACACCGATCGTCTTCTTGCTCTTTAATTTGTCATCGACTATCGTGATCCTGCCTGACGGCTTTGACTTGGCCCTTGTCTCCGGAACGAGAAGATCAGCATTGTCCGTGATCTCGAAAGCCTTCCGCTCGATTGATTCCCAGTCCAGATCTCCAAGGCCTCTTGTAGAGACATCCTCATCCGGAATAAAGCACTCGTCCAAAACCTCGTAATCAATCCCTTGAGGGAACTCAAAATCCGGAGACACCACCGCATACTGCCAGGTCATCTCGTCCTCCGGGACAGCCGGGTCGTGGTAATAGTCACCATCCTTCAGGATCTCGCGATCCATCGGATGATCGAACATCTCAACCCCGAGGTCTGTCAAGCGGTTGTACTCCTCGGTGTTCTTAGGAAGGAAACGGACATAACGGTCTGTGACAGGGACATCCACGGAGGCCCTCGTCGGGTAAAGGGTGGCAAGAGCCTCAGCGACATTCTTCACCGAGTACGGATTCTCAAGCTTGCGCCCGAGCTCCATCTTCTCGTGTGAGACAACCTCGACCTTTTCCTTTGTGCTGACAGGATCGACCTCCACCAGAGATCCACCCTCTTTGCTGCAGGACACCAGCACCAGAGCCGGCAGCATCATTCTGAAGAACCATTTCATCGTTCAGTTGGTTTTTAGTTACGATGCAAAGGTAGAGGTGACTATCCGTGGGTTGAAATATTCAACGGATAATTGATAAATCGGCATTCCTTGACAATTAAAGGGCTATTTTCTATCTTTGCAAACATCAATTTTTAGGTAAAATATGGGAATATTCAGAAAATCCGCCATATATGCGGCATCCATAGCACTGACAATCAGCGCATTCAATTTTTCAGCAGCGGCACAGCCGTACAAAGAATTGCTCGAAGAGAACCCCGAAAGAGCGGGAGGTGTATATCATTATTATGAATATGCCCCTTCGGCTTTCACGAAGGCCCCGAAAGGGTACAAGCCATTCTATATCAGCCACTATGGAAGACACGGCTCACGTTACCACACCAACGGAAATCTGTTCAAGGGATCTGTCGAGACACTTGCGGCGGCCGAGAAGGCTGGGTTGCTCACCGAGGAAGGCAAGCTGCTGAAAAGCCAGATAGACTCCCTCAACACCGAGCATAAGGGGATGTTCGGAATGCTGACTGAAAGAGGGGCGGCGGAGCACCGCGGAATCGCAGGCAGGATGTCCGCCAACTATCCGGAAGTGTTCAACGGCAAGCGAACCGAGGTGGAATGTGTCTCAAGCTACTGGCCAAGATGCCTCATCAGTATGGCCAACTTCACGTCCGCAATAAGGGAAAAGAACGGAGCTCTGAAATTCCATTATGTGACCGGCCCTAAGTATCTGGATTACATCAGTATGGATCTTGACACCAAGGACGTTATGAAAGGCTCCAACGTCCTGAGACGGCATCTGTTGGACAGTCTCGTTTCCTACGACAGGTTCTTCGGAGCGATATTCACGGATCCCGCCAAGGCAGCGGAGTTTATCGCGAAACCTAAAGAGTTTATGGACAACGTGTTCATCGCAGGAAGCATCAGCCCTAACACTCTCACCCATCCTGACATATTCAGTCATTTCAATGAAGATGAGTTGATCGGGCTCTGGATTTCGAGGAACGACAAATTCTACTATAGTTTCGGCATTTCCGCCGAGGAGGGGGAATATATCTCCGCAATCGCCAAGCCTCTCATCGAGGATATCGTGGCAAAGGCCGACGATGCGCTTAAATCTTGCAGCGACAGGGCTGCTGACCTCAGGTTCGGCCACGATGTGGGACTTCTCCCGCTTGTCGGCACGATCGGCATAGCCGGAATGGAGGAGCGTTGGAAATCATCAAGCGTACACAGCCATTGGTTTGATTTCGAGATGATTCCGATGGCGTCCAACCTTCAGATGATCTTCTTCGGGAACAAGAAAGGAGATGTGCTCGTCAAACTCGTTTACAACGACAAGGAGACCTACATTCCTGCCGTCAAGACGGTGAACGGAATCTTCCACAGATGGAGCGACCTTCGTGAATATCTTGTAAAAACAGCCGCTGCCATCTCTGACGAACACATCGTCAAGGATGACAGCGATAAAGAACGCAAAGGCGTGGACGGTCTATAGACTAAAAATAGACCACCGTCTTCTGCTCTATGGAGGACATCAGCGAGTTGGCCAGACGGCTCACTCCGAAACGGAACAGATCCTTGCCTGTCCACTCGCCACCGAGAATCGTCTTTGCTATCGAATGGTAGCAGACCGCATCCTTTGACGTGGAGATTCCGCCGGCGGCCTTGAACCCGACCTTCCTGCCGGTCTTCTCATAGAACGCCTTGATGCTCTCACACATAATGTAAGCGGCCATAGGAGTGGCATTCACGCTTACCTTTCCGGTAGAGGTCTTGATGAAGTCAGCCCCCTCCTCCATCGCAAGGAATGAGGCGTTGGCGATGTTCTCCGGAGTCACCAGCAAACCTGTCTCCAGAATCACCTTCAACGTGACCTTACGGCCAGCCTTCGCGGCAGCCCCGTCAACGGCGGCACGGATTGTCCGGATCTCTTTTCTGGCGGCATCATAGTCTCCAGCCATAAACGCGTTGAGAGCCAGCACGATGTCGATTTCATCAGCACCAGCCTCGACAGCTATCTCACACTCCTTGACCTTCACCTCAAGAAAACTTTGCGAAGTCGGGAAGCACCCCGCCACAGAGGTGACGTGAACCTCCTCGCTCTCAAGGGTTTCCCTTACTAGAGAAGCGAAATTAGGGAATACGCAGATTGAGGCCGGGAGCGGATATTCAGGAAAATCCTTCATAAAGGAGTTTACCTTTCCCACCAGTTTCTTCACAGACTCAGGAGTGTCCTCTGTGCGAAGGGTCGTGAGATCCATCAACGACAGGCAATGCCTGAGGACTTCCAGAGAAGTCACATTGTCAATGTTGGCTGCGATAGCGTCCAACCTTTTACCGATCCGTTCCTTATCCGGAGCGTAACCATACTTTGCGAACAAAGATTCCATTTTATTAACTAATATTTTAATATTCCACAAGATAATGCCTAAGTCTATCCTCTTATCTGAACCTTGAAGCCCTCATCGATCAAAGGCTTCACCAGCGTCCTCATCTCCTCTACGGAAAACTTCTCAAGCCTTTCCGCCGGAGCCTCCCTGTCAAGAGTATAGACCATCACCTCTCTTGGTTTAAGTTTCCTTACTATATTCATCCATCCGTCAAGCACTTCCGGCGAGGAAGAGTCAAAGGATGGTGATCTGAGGAACATCGTCTGAAGCACAAAGTTCCCCTCGAATCCCATCAGGTCGCAGACGACATCCTCCACGTGATACTCTCCCTGCGGCTGGTTGATCCGGGCGGCAAGCTCGTCCGTCGGAGCGTCAATCTTCAAGATAGGGTTGTCAACTTTCTTCAAAGCCTCAAAAACCTCTTTTCTGAATATCCCCGTGGCGTTAGACAGAACCGACACTTTCGCCTGAGGGAAATATTTATCCCTCAGCGAGATGGTGATGTCGATTATCTCGGCGAAATCGGGATTCAAGGTCGGCTCGCCGTCACCGGAGAAAGTTATCGAGTCGATCGGAGTACCGGCGTAATGACATTCCTTCAGTTTCTCCTCTAAAGTCGCTTGAAGTTCCCCGGCTGTCGGTAGCTTACGGTCTCCCCTGCCGTCCTTGTTCCAGCCACACTCACAGTATATGCAGTCGAAATTGCACAGCTTACCCCTTGTCGGAAGCAGATTGATTCCGAGCGAAGAACCCAGCCTTCTGGAGTGTATCGGCCCGAACACAAGTTCCTCACGCATCATAGCTAAATAATTCTATGTGACCGGCTTTCGGAAGTAAGGCGATCACCGTCCAGAATTTCCACGGCGACCAGCCCAGGCTTCATTCCGACAGCTATGCGGCCATATTCATTCTCCTTTGACAGGAATTCCGCGCCATTGCGGCAGGCCCACGTAAGCAGTTCATTCAAACCGACCTCCGGAAAAGCGTTCTGAAGACAGCGCAGCTCGGCGACAATGTCCAGATCGTCATTGCTGGAAAGCGAATCAGTTCCGACCGTGATTTTCAATCCATTGCGACGCATCAACGGAACAGGAGGCAATGAATTATGTATGAATATATTCGATTGCGGACAGAGTGCCACAAACGGGCGCTTCATCACCTTCTTCACGGCATCTATTCCTTCCTGATCCATACAAACCTCGTGGACAAGCAAAATATGCTCGTCAAACGGGGCCGGATGAGCCTTCTCAAGTCTGTTGATGAAATATAGCAGTGATGACTTACCGGTCACAGGCGGCACACTCATTCCGGCGGCCTTGCGGTTGTCCCACATAGCTCCACGACCATATTTCAGCATATCTTCCTCTTCCTCAGTCTCTTCCGAATGGAAAGACAGAAAACCGGACTTCAATCCTTCAGCGGAAACTGCCGTGACAAGCTCAGGGCTCATCGTGTAGCAGGCGTGCGGTGTCGGTGCCGCATCAATACCGTAACCATCCGCCACCTCCTTGAGTTTCATAACATTCTCCATCACCGAATCACAATCCTGTGGCTCGGTCCCGAAGACCTCCAGAAATGTTCTGGTGTACATCGGCGAGGCTTTCTTGATGGCGAACGTGTCGGCGCAATTGCTGATGTCGGCCATAGCGGACACTCCACGATCCCACATAACGTTCATCCAATGAGAGATGTCGCGGAGTTTCTCGTCAAGGCTCTTGTTGTCTCTCATCTCGTTGATCTGGTCGATGAAGCCGGCCATTCCGGTTCCCTTGCGGAAAGACTTCCACAAATAGGAAAGTTCAAGATGGCAATGAGTGTTGACAAAGCCTGGCACAACAGCGCCTTTCACAAAAGTCTTCTCCTTCGCCGGGTCGGAACACTCCCCCACAGCGGTCACGGTTCCGTTGTCATCATATTCAACAAAACCATTTCTGATCGGCGCCTCCCGATCAAGGGTAAAGACATATTCCGCAGCTATTCTATTCATTTTCAATCAATTCTTTTGAAGGAAGAAGTTTCAGTTCCTTGGATATTCTCTTTTGACCGTCAGGAACAAACCTCAATGATTTTTCCGATGGTCGCGCGACATCATCCACTACGGCCGAATCCGCGACAACAGAGACCGTGTCACGGATAATCAGTTCCGGCCCAAGGAACATCGTGTCCCTGACAACCGGCACAAGATAATAAGCCCCGGCGGAATCCTTCAGGAAGCATACACTGTCCATCACAAAACTGCCTTTGAATATTTCGACAGCAGAATGGAAATCCCTGATCGGCAACGATTTCCGTACATTGGCGATGGAATCGGCCTCGAAACGGGCCTTATCCTCCAAGGCGATCTTCTTGTTCAAGACATTCAATTCGGCCCGGAGTCCGTCGGAGACACGTCCCATCATCTCGGCATAGCGCTTTGGATCATTCAGGTAGTAGTCCACGCTTTTCTGATAGTCCTTGAGAGTGTACCCGTACTTCTCGAAAATCGGCTCGTAGAACCAAGTCGTGTCGGCGGTCACTTTCCTGTCCGGATTGTCTGCAAGCCACTGGTCCGCAAGGAACATCTCACGATAGATCCGCTCCATCTTGCGTACAGGAATCACCCTCGCCTCACGGGCGCAGGCCCCCAAGGCAACGGCAATGACCACGACCGGAAGAACTATCCTGAGAATCCTCCTCATAACCTTACCTCAATGTGGCTCCGTACTCGTTCTGGAACGTCGAGAGAAGCTTCTTCATTATTCTCTCCACATCCTCATCCGTCAGGGTCTTCTCAAGATCCTGAAGCACGAATCCGAGGGCGTACTGCTTCTTGCCCGCCGGAATCTTGTCGCCACGATAGACATCGAACAGGGTAACCTGCTTGAGAAGTTTCTTGCCTGCCTTGAACGAACTCTTGTAGAGGTCGGCGTAGCTTACGCTCTCGTCAAGCAGCAGGGCGAAATCCCTTCTGACCTCCGGGAACTTAGGCATCTCCTTGAAGGCCACCTTGTCTCTCTTGACAAGTTGGAACAATGTGTTCCAGTTGATCTCCGCGGCGAACACAGGCTGACGGACACCGAACTTCCTGGCGATGGCCGGTGCGACTGTTCCAAGAACCGCAAGCGGCAGATGCTGCCCCGGAAGGGCGTAAGCGACACCTTCACTGAATATGTCAGCGGGAGCCGCAGTGGCCTCCATCTGGTAAAGATTGGCGCCGAAGCGTCTCAGAAGCAGATCCACATAGCCTTTCAGTTCAAAGAAACTACTCTTGCCCGGCTGGCTATTCCAAGACTTCTCCGGAGTTCCGGTCACGAACATCGAGAACGCCGGATGCTCCTCGTAGGAGGCCAACGTCTTGCCGTCCATTTCCGGATTACGGCTGTAAACGGAGCCATATTCAAAGAGCTTCATCGATGAGATCTGACGGTTCAGATTGTAGGCGACAACCTCAAGGCCGCTGAATATGAGGGTTTGCCTCATCACGTTCAGATCGGAGCTCAGAGGGTTGACGATAGTCACGCTCTTCTCCTCCGGATAGGTGGTAAGTCCCTTATAGTAAGCACCCTTTGTGAGGGAGTTGTTCATTATCTCAACGAATCCGTTGGCGGCCAGGAAGTTGGAGATGCCGTTGCGGATGGCCTCAGGCTCCGGTGAAGGAGTAGCGTTGACGGACATCTTCATATGCTGCGGCAGGTCGATGTTGTTGTAGCCATAGATTCGGAGAATCTCCTCTACGACGTCGCACTCCCTTGTGACATCGATCATATAGGTCGGAGCGGCGACCTTGGCGCCACCCTCGCGCTTCTCGACGAACTCGTAGGTGAGGGCGGTAAGGATCCTCTCAATCGTGTCGTGGCCGATCTTCTTGCCGATGAACCTCTCGATGCGGTCGTAGTCAAGGTCGATGACCTTTTTCTCGATCTTCTCCGGGTAGAATTCCTCGATTCCTCCGATGATTTCTCCGCCGGCGACTTCCTGAATGAGAAGTGCGGCGCGCTTGGCGGCATATTCATTGATTCCAGGATCGGCTCCTCTCTCGTAACGGAAGGAAGCGTCGGTCTGGAGGGTATGTCTCTTGGACGTCTTGCGGATCGAGCCAGGATCGAAGTAGGCACTCTCGACGAAGACATTCACGGTCTCGGCCTTCACGCCCGAATCGATGCCTCCGAACACTCCGGCGATGCACATCGGGCCGTCAGCGTTGGCGATCACGATGTCCTCGGCGGAGAGTTTTCTCTCGGTCTCGTCCAGAGTGGTGATCTTCTCTCCCTCGGCCGCCCTTCTTACGATCACCTTGCCGCCGCTGATCTTGTCGGCGTCGAAAGTGTGCAGAGGCTGTCCAAGTTCGAAAAGGACGAAGTTGGAGACATCAACCACATTGTCAATAGGCCTGAGCCCAATGGACATCAACTTCTTCTGAAGCCACTCCGGTGATGGTCCGACCTTCACGCCCTTGATTGTGATTCCGCAATATCTCGGAGCTGCGGTAGCGTCCTGCACCTCCACAGGGATTCCCTTTCCCTCGCCCGGTTTCCAAGCGTCCACAGAAGGGTACTTGAATGAGCAAGGAATATTATTGAGCGTCATCCAGGCATAGAGGTCGCGGGCCACACCGATGTGCGAGGCGGCATCCACTCTGTTCGCGGTGATCTCATATTCAATGACAGCCTCGGTCTTGAGGTGGAGATATTCCTTGGCTGGGGTTCCTACAGGTGCGTCGGCAGGGAGAACCTTGATGCCGTTATGATCGTTGCCGATTCCGAGCTCGTCCTCGGCGCAGATCATTCCGAATGATTCCACACCACGGATCTTGGACTTCTTGATCTTGAAGTCTCCGGGGAGCACGGCACCAATACGGGCAAAGAGCACCTTCTGGCCGGCGGCAACGTTAGGAGCGCCGCAGACAACCGTCAAAGGTTCGCCAGTACCATCGTTGACCTTTGTGATGTGAAGGTGGTCGGAATCAGGATGCGCCTCGCACTCAAGTACCTCGGCGACAACGACTCCGGCGAGTCCGCCGGGTATCTCTTCCTGTTCCTCGACACCATCAACCTCGATTCCAATAGCTGTCATAGCGTCCGCGATCTGTTGCGGAGTAAGATCGGATTCAAGATAATCCTTTAGCCAATTGTAAGAAAGCTTCATATTCTGATGTTTTATTTGTCAATATCCTCTCTGGAGAACAGTGAGCCCACGAACTCCTTCTTGTCAAACACTTTAAGGTCATCGATCCCCTCGCCGATCCCGATGAACTTGACCGGGACCTTCAGTTGGTCAACAATTCCGATGACGACTCCGCCTTTCGCCGTGCCGTCCAGTTTGGTGATCGCCAGCGAGGTGATGTCCGTCGCCCGCGAGAACTCCTTGGCCTGCTGGTAGGCGTTCTGCCCTGTCGATGCGTCCAGCACGAGAAGCACCTCATTAGGCGCATCCGGGATGACCTTCCGCATCACGTTACGGATTTTCGTCAGTTCGTTCATCAGGTCTATCCTGTTGTGGAGTCTTCCGGCTGTGTCGATCAAGACAACATCAACACCTTTGGCTACAGCCGACTTGACTGTGTCGAAAGCTACCGAGGCCGGATCCGAACCCATTCCCTGCTTTACAATTTCCACGCCCGCCCTGTCGGCCCAGATCTGGAGCTGGTCAACAGCGGCGGCACGGAAGGTGTCAGCAGCACCGATCATCACCTTCTTGCCCATAGCCTTGTAGCGGGCGGCGAGTTTGCCGATGGTCGTGGTCTTTCCCACACCGTTCACTCCTACAACCATCACGACAAGAGGTTTCTTCGTAAGATCGAACGGCTCCTTAGGAGATTCTTCTCCGTCAACGTTCAGCAACGTTCCGATCTCATCCCGGAGCATATCCACCAACTCATCGAAGGACATATACTTGTCTTTGCTGACCCTCTCCTCAAGGCTGTCGACAATCTTGAGTGTGGTATCCACTCCCATATCAGATGCGACAAGAGCCTCCTCGATGGCATCGAGAACAGTGTCGTCCACTTTGGACTTGCCGATTATCGACCTTGAAAGCCTCTGGAAGAAGCCTTCTTTCGTCTTCTTGACTCCTCTGTCAAACAGTCCCATAACGTTCTAAATTATAACTTACAAATTTAGTGAAAACTGAGTGCAATGCGAAATTTATTTCACAACAAAAAGCACAGAAAAAGCGCAGACGGAATCCGTCTGCGCTTTCGCTATCATATTCTCGGAAATTTACTTCTTTGCCTCGAAGAAATCCTTCGTCTTCTCAGCCTCAACAAGAAGCTCTGTGAAGATGTAAGCTCCGGTCTTCGGTGACTTGTCCATACGGATGCACTTCACCATACTCTTTGCGCCAGCCTTGGCTGCGAATGTAGCGACTGCTTTCTTTGCCATAGTCTATATCTCCAAAATTACTTGATTTCACGATGAACAGTCACCTTGTGGAGGTAAGGATTGTACTTCTTA
>CAVBMN010000064.1:0-14550 GCA_963596515.1 bacterium | reverse complement strand
ATATATAGGAGATGAGTTTTGTTTTAAACGCTCCTCAACTATTTCTATCGTTTCATTAAGAATACGATTATAATATCTTTTAGTCTCTTTTTTAGATAATCTTTTATACATATTACATAGTTTTAATGTTTAAAACTCGTTTATATAAATTCCATTCTTGAGGGTTACCTGGAATAAATATCTGTATACCACCTCCTACCGTTTGCTCAGCGACAACGATATTTGGTGTTTCCATTACGCCATTTGACGTATACAATCTTGTACTCCAAGTATCTGTAATTTCTTTTGCTGTGCTTTTTAAAGCAGGATATCCACCTTCTGGCACTTCATTAAAAGTTATTTCATATTTGTCTCTAATGCTCCCATTAGTGACAGATGAAATACCGAGCTGATTAGGCTTGACATTAGGATCCGGAGTAAAATAATTTCCTATTTTTCCTGTATTATATTGATAAAGTGACTCCCCTTTACTTATATTTACTTCCTCTATAGGATAATTAAAATCAATACCATTGATATGGCTGATAATTAACCGCCTTTTTTCTTTATTTTTAATAAGTGCTTTTTGTGGATCAACGATATCCTTTTCCTTCAATGCTTTCCTAAAATCCGAACTTGATGGATTTATAATTAATTCATTCGTTTTTTTCTCTGCATCCCAATGTTTCTTGTAAAAATTGATGGCCTCACGCTTCCTTTCTATTTTAACTTGTCGATAAACCTCATCAACATTTTCTAACGTAACCCCTTTTTCCCTCAACAAGTCATTTTTGCTAACATTCTTATTAATAAATTTTCTTGCGATAACTTTTCTTTCATTCTTGGATAGAGCCTTAACCGTTTTATTTATCCTCAAGGTTCTATTGACATCCTTTACAGCTTTCACACCTTTTCTGGTGATCTTTGCGGCGGCAGCGGCATCGCCAATTCCAGGAACAGCGGCAAGAAGGGAGAGGCTGGCGTTTAGTTTATCGCCTCTGACAGCGTATATGGCAGCATTCAACAAATCCGGAATCGCACCAACGCCGGGAGCAAAACCTGCGATATCCAATGCGGTTTGAATGCCATCAAGCAACGCATTCTTGTCTTCAAGAAGTTCTTCTTGCTCTTTAGCGGTCCATTCTTCGGCGGTCTCTATGGATTGCTTGCTCAAATCAGCGGTGCCGGTGTCAACCTGACCATCCTTCACGATCCGGATGATACCGCCATAGCAACATTTGCAGTAGGAGGATTTCAGCAGGGCGGGATTGCCTTTGATGATATAGTCATTCTTTCCGTTCCGCCAGTTACTCTTTGTGCCGGGGACACACGGCATTGGGGTAAGACGACCGTGTGCGGCGGCCGTGGCGGCACCTGTGGCCGGATATCTTGTCGTATGGCATTTTCCGAACGGGGCGATGTTATACAAGGATGTATGATCAGAAATGTTGGCCATTGGTTGACCCGTAAGGAACACTGTGAGATCCGGATAGACCATCAATCTCGCACTCTTGTCTCCGAAAGAGCATCTCATTGTCGCACCAGAACAAACGTACGAATCAGATTTTCCAAATTCAGAAGCGTCGGAAGGGGCTTCCTGTGCGTTTTCATCATCATTATCACCAGCATCATCCTTTGCCTCATCCCCATTATCTTCTACAAGAGCATCTTTGGAATCCTCATCTCCGGAACTATTATCTCCGGCATCATTTCCCAGATCATCAGCGACATCCTCACCCGTACCGCTGTTAGAGGCTTTTTCAGCATCATCAAGAGAGTCCAAAATGTCCGGACTTATCGGAGCCGCACTACCCGTCGGGTAGCCTTTCGCCAACTCCGTGACCGTCATCGCTCCATTTGGGTTACTAAGCCCACCTAAAATGGTTCTCGCATCACCGCACGTTTTCTTGCCGATCTCGTAAACAGTATTCCAATCCCCATTTTTCAACGCTTGACCCAAAACAGCACCATCTGAATATAATGTAGCCGCCCCGCCGCCGAAAGTCAATGTCTTGTTCAGCGCAATAACAGCAGGTTGGCTATGCAGATCACTGATATATGACAAAATCGGATTCGGCACCGCCGCATATCCCATCTTGTTCTGATATGTGGTAATCATCCCATTGATGGATTTAGCGACCCGTTCCGTCGCTCCTATTATGCCTTTTACCCCACGTTCTATCTTCTTAGCCGCAAGTACCGGATCACGGTAACTTCCTTCAAAAGCGTGAATTGAATCCTCAAAATCAGCAATCCCCCCGAAAATGCCCGCAGAGTTCTTCTTGATGGCACTTCCCAATGCAAAAACCTCATTTCCAAAACTAGCCCTTGCAAGAGATTGCAAAACTTTGGTGGTACCAGTCGGAGACAGTCTGCGATATGTATCCTCCACTGCCCCCGCCCATAAATCCCACTCATTGTTGAACTCCAAAAGAACCTGCTCATTGGCGCGCGGATGGAAATGACCTGTCACAGAATCCATAATCGCATCCACAACGAGAGAAGAGGCGTGGAGAACCTGCTGGCAGTTCAGCAAAGCTGTTATAGACTGATTTATATTCTTCGAAGCGGTGGCGATAGGAGAAAGAGTTCCTGCTGCGGCAGTTCCGGCACTATTCAAACCGGATGCCCAAGCATTCACCCGCACCGCACCCCGGTTCAAAGCGCCAGTCACTCCAGACAAGCCACTTTTTATGGCTCCGCTTACCGGATCCCTTGCGGTCGCCCCTCTGACAGCGGCATCCAGACGGGCGGTCATACTATTGATCGTAGAAGCACCTGTCGCGATACTTCCGGTCACTCTCTGAATATCACCAGGGAGTGTTCCCACCTTGCCCAATATCTGCCGAGGAGTGTTATTAGCCATTTGATCAGTTCACTTTCACCTTGCCAGCCTTGATGTCAATCTGGCTGCCGGCGTTGATAGCCATTGTGTCAGAAGCCTTCTGATGATGCGTGCTGGAATATTCAAGAAGCTTGTCCTGCGCCTCCATACGGATGTTCTCCGCAGTCAATTGCAGTTTATGGGCGATCTGCTCATCCTTGTTGTCATTGATCTTGACGAATTGGTTCGACTCGACCGTAAGCGAATCATTGCGATCTATGGAGGTCGAACGGTCATTACCGGCATATTCACGGATGTCATTGTCGGCGGTGCGCTGCATATCGTGGGAGGCGGCGAGGAATATGTCGTTGTCAGCACTGGCATTGATGTCGTGGCCGGCGTGCATAATTATGTCATTCTTGGCATAAAGCTCTATGTTGCCGGTGGACTCAAGCTTGATCAGTTTCTCATCCGTGGAGAATGTAAGGATGTAATTTTCTTTTTCGTTATCGTAGATTCTGATGTAGCCGTTCTCGCCTTCATCGTGAATCTCGATTGTGTGCCCGTTCCGTGTGCGTATGGCCTTGACCTGATTGCTGCGGTTACTGTCCGGAAGCCAAGCGGCATCCGGGTCCTCGATTCCGTTGTACAAGGTTCCCTTCACATAAGGACGCTCAGCGTTTCCTCCCTCAAAGTCCACCATCACCTCCTCATCAATCTCAGGAATGAAACTGAAACCTTTGCCTCCTCCGGCATACGGCTGCGCAATCCTAAGCCACGGAGTCATCATCTCATCATCCTGCCGGGCCTGCCAGTCAAACTGGACACGAACCCGTCCGAGATTCTTAGGATCTTCATTATCCTTCACCTTCGCGCGGCAGGACGTGGCCACCGGATAGACATCACTATCTGAATATGGCGGATAGTCACAGGCGGACGGTATGCCCACAAAATAGTTGCTGTACGATTCGTCAGCCGAGAAGCGATGACTGATTTCCGTAATCAGAATCTCGTCCTGCTCGACCTTGCTCTTTTCAAGGGAAGATCCGTCCGGCATATAATTGTCCTCGATCACAACTATGCCGCCGATCTTCAACCTTGAGCAATATGATGTTCCTGAATATGTCAGCATTCCCGCCTTCTCGCCCCGGGCCTGTGTCTTGGTTGACACGTTCAATATTGTCTCCCTGCCATCGTCATCAGCGAATCCTCCCGAATGGACATTCCTCAGCGTAGGCTTGACGAAAGTCTCCTCCGATGCGGCAAAGACTTTTTCGCTCAAGGTGTTATATTCACGAAGCATTTCCTCTCGCCCCTCCTTCAATGTGGCGTCATTGGAATTGTAAGATGAAGCCACGTCCCTGAACTGCGTGTGGCAGATCCTCAAATCAACATTGTAGGAAGGAATATCCTGGCTTGGATAAGTAAGTTTCACTCTTTCCCCGTCCGGCATCACGCCAAATACAAAACGCTCGCCGGCGTTGTACATCCACTCACCGTAGCGTTTGGCCAACCGCTGCAGAAACTGAAAATCAGTCTCGTTGTACTGCACACAATATGGTATGACACCGGAGAATCTTGGTTTTATCTCCGTTTCCAGACGATCAGCATAGTCACCGATGACATCCTGCACAATCTCGTCAAGTGTCTTGTTCTCGTATGACTTGCAATTCGGATTATCATTCAGAAGCGCGTCCCAGCCGCAGGCCCGGACATTGACCGTGAACTCCGAGCGGTTTCTGGCCGCGGAAGCCGAGACAATCACGCCCTTGAAGTTCACGTCGGCTGCTGCCTCTGTCTCAACTTTAAAGGATTCCTTCTCGACACTTTCCGTCTCCAGCAGCACGGAGATTTCCTTGCCGATAATCTGTCCGCACACATCAAACGAGATCTCGTTTATGCGTTCATCCGGCTCCTTATGCATTGAGAATGAAAGCGATGACACAGCCAAAAGGCTCTGGCAAAGCATAAAGTCGTCCAAACGCCACTTGGCGCCATCAAGCTCCACACAAAATCCCGTTGACTTCATCCCATCAATGGCAACGGTTATGTTCTTAATCGAAACGGACATATCTGAATATCAAAGGTGACGCTAATATTTCGTCATCATATCTATCATTCCATCCAATGAGGCCCATTCATTAGAGAACAGAGCGGAATCCATAACACCTGTACCGACACGGATGACTCTGGCACTGATAGTCACCGTCGTGTACATCAGTTTGCTGTCGCTGTCACAGAAACTGTCCTTCAAGCCTACGCAGAAAGCCTGAGTGAATTCCACCGTCTTGAAACGTCTCTTGTTGTCATTGGAGAATACGCAAAAGCGGAATGTTCCCGAATATGTAAGTGTTTTGGAGAACATCCATTTATAGAAGAACTGGTCGTCATCGCAAGTGGCAGGCATCACAAATGTGATGAGGCCACCTCTGGGACGACTTGAAGGCTTGCCGGTGTTGTCGGTTCCCTGTGAGAATTCATATTCACACTCAACAATGCCATAAGTGCGGCCTTCAATGTTAAGTTGTCCTTGCAGTGCCATATTCAAGTTTTCAGGAAACGATAATTGAAGGCAATCCAGTGAGGACCGCCCTCAATTATCTTTAGTTAATCCGGTTGTCCAACATTACTTGTCGATGGTCCAGCTATTGTTGTGAACCGCATTGCCGACCTGGATCTCCTTCGCGGTGATCACGAACTCCTCATACTGCTGAACCTCGTTCTTGTCATCATAGGTCTCGGCGTACTCAACAACGTAACCGTTCTTGAAGACAAGGCGCTTCATCTCACCACCGTCCTTGTCAGGATAGGAGATGACACCATTCTTGCTCATATAGGTGTCGCACATCCACTCAAGGATCTCGGTGTTGCCGTCATTCTTTGACTTAACCTTTACCGTGATCTTGCCACCGCGTGTACGACCGGTAGGCTGACCCTCAACGTCAGTCTGCTGGTTAAGTTCGTAGCGGACGTACATCACCTCACGCTCCTGAATACCATCGGCATTGATGGTAACTGTTCTTGTTTCTGCCATAATTTTTTGATTTTTGGAATTAGTAATAATATGTGAATTATGTTCACTATGCGTTCTTTGTGTTCTGTTCCCAGTCAACACCCGCCGCAGTATTGCGTCCAGTAAGTTCGATAAAGAAGTTCTGAGCCGCGAAATAAGGCGTGATCTCAACATTGATTGTTATGTCCTTTGTTTTAGGGTTCTGGTCAATCTTAAGGTTTGTATATTTCTCTATGATGCCACCCGGTCCTTTGTAGTCACTGAGGAAGTTATGGATGTCCTGGGTGATCTCCGCCTTGATGGCCGGAGTCCATATCTCCATAGCGTGGTCGTTGCAATAGTTCTCGAAGACCTTGCCGATCCAATCAAACACACGCACGATGGAATATTCCTGCAATCCCTTGGAAGCACCATTGTACAAAGTATGGTTGGAGAATGCCATTGTCCTGCCGTCTTCCTCGACCATCGGAACCACCCCGAAATCTATCAAAGCGGCGATCTCGGACTTTCTGAGATCCATTCTGGCTCCCTTGACACCATCCAGCGTGCCATACCTCTTTCCTGCGGCCGCCTGCGCGATGACGATCTCATCAGTGTTGGACATACGTCCCGCAAGCGCTCCTGATGCAGGAATATACAAGTCCTCATCCTCACCGGCAACTTCTGACTTTCTGCGTCCAAGAATATAATTGGCCGTCATCACGATATTTCCGAGGTACGGCTCCGTGCCTTGCAGACTCGCGTCGTCAAGTTCATCTTTCAGCATCTCAAAGTTCATACTGTCCTTGAAGTCCGTGATCATTATGACTTTGTTGCGATAGGCGGTCTGAGCCCACATCCTGACAGTGTCCGCATCGCCGAGATATCCCGGTACAACCAGCATACTGTAGTTGTTCTTAAGATTCAGGCGGTCAAAATAGCGTTCAAGCTCATCACGAACAGCCTGTGTGTCTTCCGAATCATTGTCAACCAGTTCATCCTTGTTGACATTCATCAGAGTGATGCAATCCACCTTACCCTGACCGGCATTGGCGAAGAATGCGTCCAGACTACGATAGGTCACTTCCAAAGCCTTGATCTCATCGTGGATGCCGAACAGATTCTCGCTCAGGTTGCGCTCGGACTTCTCACATTCACTCTTGCAGGATTCGATAATCTCCATCGGATCATTCCCGCCAGACTCAAGGATGTCCACCCACAGGGAAAGCTCGTTCCGAAGACGTTTTCTTGCATCGGCGTAAGCGGAATCCGTAAGAAAGACATTCTTTATCGCCCTGCGGCGAGGATCCATATTCTCAACACCTTTGATCAGACCTTTGATCAATTGGAAACCACCAAACTTGTCAAGGCCTCCGATGCTGTTTTGGAGAAGTTCCGCCGGATTGGCGATTTCCGGTCTTTCACGCAGCTCCTGACCTTCCGCCGGAACCGTTATCTTCTGTTCTTCTGCTGACATATTCATAAATTATTGTTAATCACTATTCCGCATCCTCCAACTCAGCCAACAACGCCTTGATCGCATTTTTCAAGTCATTGTGCGCCGACTCATCCTTCAAGGCATTACGCAGAGTCTTGTTCTTCTCCAGCTGACGGATGACAGAATTGTAGGCGTCAATCTTGGATTTTTTCCCGCTGAGCATCTCACTTTGGGCGATGAGCTGTTCGTCCTCAAAATCCTTTATCTGCCTGAAATTGAAATCCTCATACACCGCTCCGCCTTCTTCCGTAGTCAAGGTAACCCCTTCCTTGGAAGGCTGGTAATGCTCGAAAACATCCTTCATACTCTTTGCGGTGAAGCCTTCTCTGTCTTCATCCGTGTTAGGCGCGGCATCTGTGAACTGGTCAGCATAGAGTGTCCGGTTCTGTGGGAACTCGATCACGCCATCCTGCGCGTTCTCTTCCACTACTTTGGAAATTACGGTTTTTCTTGCCATAGTATTTTGATTTATGATTTAATTATCTGATGGTTTCAGTCACAAGTATCTATATCCCAGACTATTGCCTTGTTTTCCTGATCATATTTCATCACCACGCTGTCCCCAGGGTTCACATCCCCTGAAATTATGAGTTTGGACAACGGGCGGCGGATCTCCTTGCGGATGATTCCAAGGATCGGACGTGCCCCATAATGAGCGTTGAACCCCACTTTGGTGACATAAGTCCGTGCCGTATCATCTATCTCCAAGGAAATATTCTGCTCACGCAGAGTCTTCAAAAGATTCTGAATATGTATGTCAAAAATCTTGTTTATCATCTCCTCCGTTATCGGCGAGAACGGAACGATCTCCGTAAGCCGGGCCAGAAACTCAGGACGGAACTGCCCTTGCATAACCTCAAGCATCTGATCGTGTGTCGGCACCACCCCTTCAGCGAATGATTTGAAAATATAATCGCTTCCTATATTCGATGTAAAGATTATCAACGAGTTGGAGAAGTCTCCGACACGTCCGAGCCGATCGTGGAGTTTTCCTTCGTCAAGGATCTGAAGGAACAGGTCAAACACAGATTTGTGCGCCTTTTCAATCTCATCGAACAGTACCACTGAATATGGATGCTGACGTATCTGGTTAACCAGCAGTCCTCCTTCCTCATAGCCGACATATCCCGGAGGCGCGCCATAGAGAAGAGCCACGGAATGTTCCTCCTTGTATTCGGACATATCGAACCTCAGTATCGCGGTCTCATCGTTGAACAGGAACTCCGCAAGTGATTTCGCAAGTTCCGTCTTGCCGGTTCCGGTCGGTCCAAGGAAGAAAAACGACCCGATCGGCTGCCCTTTCTTGTTAAGTCCGGAGCGGGACTCAAAGACAGCGTCAAGAATACTCTTTATGGCGTGGTTCTGTCCGACCACCCTTTTGTGAAGGATTTCCTCCGCATTTGACAGTCTTGTCCGTTCCTCGGACTGGATATTTCCCATCGGTATTCCTGTCATCCTTGAGACAACATCACGGATGACAGCCTTGGACAACACCACTTCGGAGGTGACTTTCTGACCATCTTGAGACAACTCATTTTCAATCTTGACCGAAGCCATCGCACGGTCAAGAAGGTCAATCGCTGATGAAGGCAGATTACGTTCAGGCAGATACCTCTTTGCCAAACGTACAGTTTCAGCCACCACGTCATCCTCGATTGACATATTATGGAACCGTTCATAAGCCGGGCATTTGCTTCGCAAAATTTCTTCCGCAAGTTCCTCCGACGGAGCCTCGACCGTGATCTTCTCAAAATATGCGGTCAGCTCCTTATCCTTCTCGATGTCTTTCGTAAAGCCATCGATGGTCGTCGTACAGATAAACTGCACCTTATTCCCGGTCAGTGATTTCCTAAGGACAGGAAGGATCGCGTTAAGGGCGGACTGCTTGTCCTCAACACGATGGAAGCCTTCAATCACCAAAACCGGATGTTCATTTTCAGAAAGTGTGTCTATCACCTTTTTGAAACGATCCTCAATCTCGCCCTTATAGCTTACTCCCTGGGACAGGGAAATCATATCCAACACATAAGGTGTCATCCCCGCAAGCGATGAAGGTAATTTATTCTCAATAGCAAGGTTCAGCAGCCCCTGCACCAGACTTGTCTTGCCTACTCCTGACTCGCCGACAATCAAGACATTGGCGCGGTCCTTACGGGCCAGGACCTCGATCACGGAACGGATCTTGTCCTGTACTCCGATGATTTCCTGAACAGTATAGTCTGAAAGCATTGAAGAACAGATTCCGTCTATGGAAGAATACCGGTCTCCTTTATTATGCGATGTCTGCTCCGCTGGTTTCCTTGCCGTCACATTACCTTGTCCGGCAACGGCCGCCAAAACCTTTTCCGCCTTGAGCGGCATAGTCTTCAGCTGCTCGGAAGTGAATCCGACTCCCGGGCTCACAAGCGCGGCCAGAATAAACTCGACGCAAGGTTCATCAATCCCGAATCTTTCCTGCATTCCCATAGCCTCCTTCACCACGGAACAGGAGCTGTCGGACAGGACGGCCTCCTTCATTCCATAAGGAGATTTGTCACACTGCCGCACACGGATGTCGCACCAGTCCAACAAATAATAATAATCTTCGTCAAGGGTATCCTCAAAGAAATTCACGAGACCTATGCTTTTGTGCAACAAAGCCCTGAAAAGATGGGCCGGCTCGATTTCAGGGGACTGGTTGTCCTTGGCGAAAGACTGCGCCACGTGCAACAAGCTAACAGGAAGACTCAATAGGTATTGAATATACTTGTCTGACATAGAATATGGTTATTATTGTATTTCACGAACAATTCCTAAAATATTCAAAATTGCTCCTTTGTCTTGTGGTTCTTCTTACTTTATAGGTTCGATGAATGCGGAAGGAATGTAAGCGGTCGCTATAAGACACAACCCCTGGATCTCAACGACAACCCGCTGCTGACCCGAAACCCTGGCGACCTTTCCCTCAACACCCTTGAAATCACCTTCAACAATTCTAACTTTGTCGCCGCTTTTATAATGGCATCTTTCGGGTTCCACAACCATAATGTGTTCATTGTCAACACTTGTGACATTGATAAAATTCAGCATTTCCTCCTCAGGCACCACAAGTGGCGGATTCTTGCCAAATTCATTCAAAACAAAATGATTGTAGTAATAGCTAAGGACTGTGTTCCGTGGATTGTTCTCTACCAGCACCTTTATTGTTTCCTCACAGACATAGGCGAAAATCAAATTAGGAAGAAGTGGTTCATTGTTTCGTTTTCCGGCGGAAGTCAAGACGGCACGCATCGGTAAATAGTATTCAATCAGGTTTTCGTCAAGAAAATTCCGGGCTTTCACATATCTGTTATATGAAACACGCAAGACAAACCATTGTTTCCCCGATGTAAGGCCACACCCTACCGACACCCCCGGTCTCGAACTCCGGGAGATACTGGATTCCACTCCAGCCAAACAAGGTCTTATCCCACCTTTCAGGGCGCTCACATTAGACAATGTGTTCATATCGGCCTTCATATACCGCCTTTGGTTATGATGCGGACACAAAAAAAGCGTGAGATGCCAGTTGTCCATCCCACTTTCTGAGGCTCTCGCATTGCCCATTGTTGTTGAACAGACAACGTCAGAGCCCACGCCGATATGAATATGCTCTCACCCTAGAGGCCTGTAAAACAACAGTGGATTACCGCCGTTTGGCGCAACTGTTGTATACAGGGCTCACGGGGATTGATATCATCGCACCCGGACATCTACCGTTGCTAAGTTCCGGACAACAATGACTGTGAATTTGCGAGATTCCAGAAAGTCAAGAACATAGCGTCGCATAAACGCCTTCAATATGTGTCTGGACTATCACTTTCCCACCCAAAAGCCCGCTTCATATAATAATGTGTCATAACACGACTTCATCACTACACTCGGCACGGCGTAGGCTGCCTAATACCTGCTATCTGGAAAGAACCTGTCTAACTGTGACCACAAGGAATATTATAGGCTATGATAGTCCGCCGTAAAAATACAAAAAAAAATCCAACCTGCAAAACCGACAGAGCCAACGAAGGGCAAAGTCACCGGAAAAACGACTTTAAACCTCCCTCCAGATGTAAACCTTGTCGCCTCGGCGGATCTTCTTTCCTCCTGGAGTGCGGATGTCGTCCGGGAATATTACCGGAATCGAGCAAAGGGTGCCTTTCGATGCTTCTTCCGCCGGCTTGAGTTCAATCCTGATTTCGCTGACATTCTGCTCGATCACCCCCGTTGTCTCCCCGATAATCAGAATGTCATCGCCTTTTCTCAATGTCTCCGACTCCACCAGCACCTCCGCAACGGAAATCCTGTCGAACCAGTTCGTGATCTTTCCGCAGTAAATCTTCTTGCGTGTGGCGTGACTGCCATAGACATCGCTCCACTCACCAAGTTTCGCACCCTGGTAATACCCGTCCCAAAAACCTCTGTTGAAGACTTCGGACAGTTCTTCTTTCAATGAAGCCGCCAACTCCGGCGTATAGCGTCCCTCACAGACAGCGTCAGCTGCCCAGCGGTAGCACTCAGCCGTCTTTTTGACATATTCAGCGCTTCTCGCCCGTCCTTCGATCTTGAATACCTTCACACCCGCGTCGATGATCTTGTCCATAAATTCGATGGTGCACAAGTCCTTGGGCGACATTATGCACTTGTTGTCGATGTTCAGTTTCGTGCCCGTCTCCAGATCCGTGACCTCGTACCCTCTGCGGCAGAGCTGGTAGCAGGCACCTCTGTTCGCCGAAGCCCCGTAGGTCTGGAGGCTCAGGTAGCACTTCCCGGAAATCGCCATACAGAGCGCCCCGTGGGCGAACATCTCGATCCGCACCAGATCCCCTGACGGTCCTGTAATTCCTTCCCGCACGATTGCCTGATGGATTTCCTTGACCTGATGGAGGTTAAGTTCCCTCGCCAGCACAATCACGTCCGCGAACTGTGAATAGAACCGCAACGCCTCTACATTAGACACGTTGAGCTGCGTGGAGATGTGCACTTCCAGCCCAATCTTCCGGCAATATGTGATCGCCGCCATATCCGAGGCGATGATGGCGTTCACTCCCGCCGCCTTGGCCGCGTCCAAAGCCTCCCTCATCGGAACGAGATCCTCTCCGTAGAGGACTATATTCAGAGTCATATAGGTCTTGACTCCATATTCCCGGCAGATCTCCACAATCCGCGGCAGGTCGTCCGGAGTGAAGTTGTTCGCCGAGTGCGAGCGCATATTCAAGTTGCCTACCCCGAAATAGACGGAGTCCGCTCCACCCTGTATCGCCGCGTGCAGACATTCGAAATTGCCCGCCGGCGCCATTATCTCAAGTTCCTTCTTGTCCATTGTCTCTGAATATTATTCATCCTTTATCTTTCGCAAGTAGGCAATCACTTGAGGTATGATCCTTAT
Source organism: bacterium (assembly GCA_963596515.1). Lineage (GTDB taxonomy): Bacteria > Bacteroidota > Bacteroidia > Bacteroidales > UBA932 > Cryptobacteroides. The sequence goes on along the minus strand of CAVBMN010000064.1, from coordinate 1,856 downwards.
CTCACGTTCGAAAGTAATTGCCACTCTTATCAATCCACGTTACCCCTACCCTAAATCCCTCCCCTCGGGGGAGGGACTTGCTTTCACCGCAAGCGGTGAAGAAAATAGGTGTTTTGCATTTGCAAAACTTTGGCCCCTCAAAATTAACTTTTAAAATCACCAATCACAAATTTCCTCCTATCATATTGGCAAAGAAAGGCCTTTTCTACTCAAATTCACCAGCAAAACTGCGTTCAAATTCAGATATTTTCGCTAATATTGCAGATTGTGACGGACAAATTCCGCCGCTGATGACACTATGCAACTTAAAATTTCCCTTGAATATTTCACTTCGCCGGGAGAGGAACTTTTCCTGAACATCTCCGATGGACAATCAATTGCTATGGAATATACCGCCGGAGGGCGTTGGGAGGCGTCTTTTGAGGTTCCTTCCGATGCAATGGTCCTTGAATATTCCTTTGAACTCCACCGTGACGGGCAGTGTGTGCGCCGTGAGTGGGGACATCATTCGGTCCCTGAGCCTGTGGTTCGACAATGCTCACCAACCATCGGAAAACCGATCCCTGAGCCTGTCGAAGGGACTGTCGCTTCGACAAGCTCAGCGACCGGCAGTAACGGCTTAGCGACCGAGGTTCTTGAAATCCGTGACCGCTGGCAGGACCGGCCCGATGATTCCCCGTTCTGGACCAAAGCCTTCACCGATGTGATATTCAAGAGAAAACCCTCCGCACTCAAGCACTCCGGCAACGTGACCTTCACTGTTCCGTGCGCACGGATCCGCAAGGATGAAGTCCTCGCTGTCACCGGCAGCGGCAGGATGTTCGATGAATGGAAGAGATTTGTCCAGTTGAAACCTACCGCCGCTCCGCTTTGGAGTATGACGTTGAATGTCAAGGAACCTTTTGAGTACAAGTTTGTCATTCTCGACGTAAAGACCGGGACTCCAAAGATCTGGGAATCCGGCACGAACCACCATTTCGCAGGAATTCCGACCAAAGGAGATTCGCTGGAGATCCGAGATGTCGTTCCAGAGTTCGAAACCCAACCTTGGCGAGGGGCTGGCACGGCGATCCCTGTATTCTCTCTCCGCAGCGAGACCAGTTTCGGAGTCGGTGAGTTCAAGGATCTCAAGAAACTGGTTGACTGGGCTGCAAAGACCGGTCAGAGCATCATCCAGCTCCTGCCAATCAACGACACCACGATGACCGGCACTTGGACGGATTCCTATCCGTACAACGCAAACTCGACGTTCGCCCTGCATCCTCAGTTCATTCATCTTCCAGATGCCGGGGTCAAGGCCAACAAGAAATACAAGGCTCTCCAGAAAGAACTTAATGCACTACCAGCCGTTGATTATGAAAGGGTTAACAAAGAAAAAACAAGTCTTTTGAAAGAGGCTTTCGAGTCCGTCGGACAAGAGGTTATGTCTGGAGCGGCCTACAAGAAATTCTATGCCGCCAACAAGGACTGGCTCGTCCCATACGCCGCATTCTGTGTGCTCCGGGACATCAACGGCACCCCGGAGTTCGGTAAATGGAAATCTCTGTCTGAATATTCAGAGATCAAAGTCAAGTCATTCTGCCGCAGGCACAAGAGCGTGACGGACTTCTACTGCTATGTCCAGTTCTGTCTCGACGCGCAACTGAAGGAAGCCGTTGAATATGCCCATTCAAAAGGCGTGGCGATCAAGGGTGACCTTCCGATCGGAATCAGCCGGACAAGCGTGGATGCCTGGCAGTACCCGCATCTATTCAACCTTGACTCCCAAGCCGGCGCGCCGCCTGACGCTTTCTCGGTCGACGGCCAGAACTGGGGCTTCCCGACCTACAATTGGGAGGAGATGGCAAAGGACGGCT
>CAVBMN010000063.1:0-14951 GCA_963596515.1 bacterium | reverse complement strand
CCGCTGTAGTTGCCCACGTGCTCGTGACTGCCCGAGGCGATGTTGAACAGCGAGGTCTTTCCGCAGTTAGGGTTGCCGACAAGAGCGACACGGATCACGTGATGCCTTTCCTTGGCGAGGCGTTCCATCTCCAAATTCAGAGCGGCGACCTCATCGCAGTCATCGTCAAAGATCGATGTGACATCCTGCTTCGCGTCCACAACGGCCTTGGCCTCCTCCTCACTGATGACATCAATGAGTCCGGCCTCGGAGCGCCTCAACGAAACTTTGTAGCCAAGTATTTCATATTCAATAGGATCTTTCAGTGGGGCATTGAGCACGACAGCGACACGCTTCCCAGCGATGAAGCCCATCTCGATGAGCCTTTTCCGGAAGCCACCGTGGCCGTTCACCTTGGCGATTACGCCGACCTCACCTGTCTTTAATTCCGATAGTTTCATACGACATAAAGGAGGGATTATCCCAATAATACACTATATATCCAAAATGGTTACAAAAATATTCATTTTGAAAGATTTCCGCAATCGCTAACAGTTGGTATCGGTGGAGGATAAATACCTAATTATCAGTAAAAAGAGCGGTTCTCTTTAGTGATATCCAACGTAAGACGACAAGACATTATATTAATAATCAACGTATTATCCTCCACCATTCATCAGCCCCATCCCAATTTATTGGCATTGATAGAGGACGGATTTGATGATAATTTTGTGGACTTAAACAGAAAATCGAAAAGTGTTAGAGACCAAAATAAAGTCATTAATCATCATCGTGACGGCAATGATACTGTCCGTCAGCGCGTTCGCCCAAGCCAGCGGTTCCGGGAACGGTGCGGCTCAAAGCAATGTAAAGGGCTTCGCTAATGACAGTTTTGCACCTAAAAGCGTCTCAAATGACAGGACAGCCACCCAAAGCTATGCGAAAGGCATTGTAGGAACGGTCATCGACAAGGCGGACGGTTCTCCTGTCGCTGGAGCCGCCGTAACCATAAAAGGGGATAAAACAGTTTGGGACATAACAGACTCATTGGGAAGATTCAGACTTAAAGCGACAAACGGGACTCTACAGATTACCTGTATGGGCTACAAGACTTTGATCACCGTTGTAAGGAAAGACGGAAGATATTTATTGACTCTGGATTCATTCGCCATCAACGAGGTGGTCGTCACCGCCACTGAAAGCCATGGTCTTACGAGTTCGTCACGGATCGGGCAGGATGCGATCGCGCATATCCAGCCATCCAGTTTCGCCGACCTGCTTGAACTGCTTCCGGGTGGACGTTCCGTGGATCCTTCATTCTCAACGCCGAAGACTATCGACTTGAGGGCGGTTCCCGTCTCCGGAGACAACTACAACACCTCATCCCTCGGTACACGCTTCCTCATAGACGGTGTCCCTGTCAACAACGACGCGAACCTTCAGACCACCCCTGCCTTCAGCAATTACGGATCTTCCTTTGTCAACGCCGGAGTCGATATGAGGACCATCACCACAGAGGATGTGGAATCCGTCGAAATCATACGTGGAATTCCCTCCGTTGAATATGGTGACCTCACCAGCGGCCTTGTCAACATCAAGCGGCGCAAGGGCGGCAACGACACCAGAGCCCGCTTCAAAGCGGATATGAAGAGCAAGCTCTTCTACCTCGGCAAGGATCTGGAGTGTGGCAAGACAGACAAGCTGACGATGAACTTCAGCGGCAACTTTCTGGATTCCAGGGCGGATCCGCGCAACACAAGGCAGAATTACAAGAGGCTCACCGGAAGCTATCGGATCGGCAAGACATGGACAGGGGAATATGTCAGAACCCTCAGCGGGAGCCTGGACTACACCGGTTCATTCGACAACCAGAAATCCGACAAGAATCTCGACTTCGGCGACTGCGGCCCGATCGAGACCTACAAGTCCAACTACAGCCGCTTCGCGCTGGGCGGGGAATATACCGTCCGGAGCAAAAGCCTGAAATCGTTCTTCCAAAGCCTTGACATCACCGGTTCCCTTACCTACGAGAAAGACCTGATCAGCAGATGGAAGTTCGTGGAATATAGTTCGCCGATGCCTCTCTCGACAAGTCTGGAGGAAGGTGAGTTCGATGTCACGATAGTGCCCTACAAGTACGAGGCTACACTGAAGGTCGATGGCAAGCCGTTCTACGCCTACCTCAACGGCACGGCGAAGTTCCGCAAGGATTTCGGGAACACGACAAACACTTTCAAGGCAGGAGCCCAGTGGAATGTCAGCAAGAACTTCGGCAAAGGCACAATATTCGATCCGGAAAGGCCTTTCTCCGTGGACATGAACGTCCGCCCGAGGAACTATTCCACGATTCCGGCAACGCACCAGATGTCAGCTTTCATCGAGGATAATTCCGTCTGGACTTTCGGAAACGGATTCAAGGCCGAATGGCTCGCCGGAGTGAGGGCCGCGGCGATGGCCGGAGCCGGCAAGGAATATTCCGTCAACCTCAAGCCGTACTTCGATCCGAGGCTGAACCTCAGGTTGGAGAAGGCTTTCGGAAAGGGCATAAAGATCGGTCTGTCAGGCGGAGTCGGCTGGCACACAAAGTTCCCGACGATGGACCAGCTTTACCCTGATCCTATCTACTACGACATCACCCAGATGAACTACTGGCCGGTCGAAGAGAATCTGCGAAGGATCAACGTCTATGTGATGAAGATCGATCCGACCAACTTCAATCTCAAGGCGGCAAGGAATTTCAAATGGGAGATCGCCACTGATGTCCAGATCGGACGAGACTTCTCGTTCAACATAGACTATTTCAGGGAGGATATGACTTCCGGATTCAGGTATGCCAGCGAGTTCACCCGTGTGATCTACAAGGACTATCAGGAAGAGACAATCGACAAGAGCACCCTGACCGGTCCACCTTCCACTGAGACAACCCCGTGGGTTCCAGACACACTTTTGGTCAGCCACACGTTCAACACGAACGGCAGTCGTACCCTAAAGGAAGGCATAGAGTTCACGCTTTCCGCCCCGAGAATCCGCCCGATAAGGACAAAGGTCACCGTCAGCGGAGCCTGGTTCAGGACAAGGTACAGCAACAGCCAGCCGACATATTACAGGCCATCGGTGGTAGTTGCGGGCAAGACTTACCCTTATGTCGGCTACTACAAAGACACGGACGGTTTCCTGCGCGAGGTCTTCAACACGAATTTTATGTTCGACACACAGATCCCGAGGCTGGGAATGATATTCTCGACCTCGTTCCAGTGCCAATGGTTCACCGGAAGCCAGAACACAGCCAAGGACGCGAGACCGCTCTCCTACATCGATAAGAATCTGGAGAGCCACCCGTTCACGGACGAATCCGCCGCCAACGGCATCCTGGCCCAGATGATCAGGGAATATACCCCTTCGATGTCAATCTATTTCAGAATCCCGTTCAGTATGAACATCAACCTCAAGGCGACAAAGAAGATCTACCACGACAAAATCTCCTGCGCCTTGTTCGTGAACAAGATTCTGGATGTCTCACCTGACTACAGGACGAATATGGGCATTCTCGTGCGCCGCTCTGTCCTGCCATACTTCGGAATGGAACTGAACTTCAAACTTTAATGAATATGCTGACTCACAAAACCATACGGAATATTTTCATAACACTTTTGATTCTTCTCTGCGGATGCGAGAAGGACTCGGGGCAGAATGTATTCACGATCGTGACTATGAACGTCACCTGCCCGTCCGTCAATGCCGGAATCGAAAGGGTCGAGGTGGACAACTCACTTGACGGTTCGTTCATACGCGACCTCAACACGAGGCAGGAGTATGAGATACCTACGTTTCAGGTCGGGACGGCCACTGTAAAGCTCAGGAAAGGAATATATATGATTTCCTTCGACGGCAAGGCAGTGTTCAGCGACGGCCAGCGCAAGAAGGTTCGTTTCGCCGGTTACAACTCCCCTATGACATCCGTGACCTTACTGAACGACAAAGAGACTTTGAACCTTGAATTGACAGTACTGAAATGAACCGGATCATCTGCATAATATTCACAGTCTTGACAGCTATCATACCTGTACTGGGACAAAAGGTCGTTGATGTCAATTCGGCCTCGGAGAGGTATCTGTCCCCTGTCCGTGCTTTAGGGCGAAGTGAGATCGCCGGGCACAATGCCGGCAGCTTCCTGCTATGGGACATCCCGACATATTCAGAAATCAAGGCGGTCTATGACTTTCGCCGTGAGGACGACGCTCTGCTGCCGCAGGATGGAGACGGACTGGACCAAGGTTCGGTCAAGGTCAATTCTCTGATCCGGTTGCAGGGGCATTCGGCGGTCAGGGCCGGGGCGGAATATTCAAGAGGAGTGAAAAGGAATGTCCTTTGGAACTCAACCTCTGATTTTGAGCTGCTTTACCCGGATGTGATGGTGGACACGGTCGGAGGTAATCTCCAGAAGGAGCAATATTCTTTCTACGGGGCTTGGTCGAAGCTTTTGGGCAAGGCACACATCGGGGTTTACGGTGGTTACAGGGCATTGCACGAATACCGTCAGGTGGATCCGCGGCCACGCTCGGTCACGTCAGATCTTAACGCCGCATTGACTGGCGGAATCGCAGCCAAAGGCTATGTCTTTGACCTTAACGCCGCATTCAGGGTTTACAAGCAGTCGCAGGATGTAAGTTTCTATGATCAGCTTGGAGCCAACACGTCCGAACTGCATTTCACAGGTCTTGGAAGCCGTTTCGCAAGATTCGACGGTGCCGGGGACTTTACTTCAAGCAGGTACAACGGCCACGGCTGGGAAGTCTCCGCGACAGTCACACCGGGACATCCCGATGGTTGGACAGGGTTGCTGGCCTACAATAGCCTGGATATCGAATGCCTTTTGGTCGCCAACAACGAGGTGCCGATCACTGACCTGTGGATTCAGAAAGTGGATGGCCTTTTCGGTTACAAACGGCTAAGCGGCTCCGTAAAATGGAATATCCTCGCAGGGATAGGCTACGAACTGCGACAAAGCACGGAGAACATCATCGACACCGGCAAGAACAAGGAATATGCGGTGCTGGGCTCATTGACGATGTACCGGAACCGGATTCTGTCCGCCAACCTGAAAGGTGCGGTGGAGATTCCGTCTGTGGCCGGGACATTCAGCGCTGAGCCTGTCTTTGAATATTATCGCTCGTCCGCTGAGTATATATTCCCGAAAAGGGAGATGGATTTCAGCTTTGCGGACGCTGGTTTAAAAATGGGTTTGAGGAGAACGCACAAGGATTGGTTGTTCAGTGTCAATGCGAGGCTGCACCGCACCTTCGGTCTGGACGGAGCACTTTCGCTTCCGGAAGAATACACCGAAGAGAGGATTTTGGAGCATTATGAGCATTTTCATTCGATGATTTCCTCAGGGCGGACAACCGCCGGACTGGCCATAGGGATCCAACGCAAGGTCGGGCAGAACACCGCTGTCTTTCTTAGACCGGAATTCACGTTCAGGTCCATTGACGGATTCGGTCAGGCGGAGTATCTGACAGCAGCCATAGGACTGGCGTTTTAATAAACGAAAATTATAATTATTGTTAACAACTAATAGATTATGAAAAAGTTACTTTTGATTCTTTCTGCAGCGCTCGCCCTTGCGGCCTGCAAAGATGAAGATCCGATCTTCACCCTGTCAACCGATGAGTTGAAGTTTGACGCAAATGGAGGCACACAGACCGTGTTCATCTCCACCAACAGAGACTGGACAGCTCAAGTGCCACAAACCGACACTTGGTACACGGTCTCAGCTCTCAGTGGCAATTCCGACACCGAGGTGACCGTGACTGTGGAATCTTACGAGGATGCCACACCGAGGACCTCAACACTGACATTCGATACATCCCTCGGACTCCAATCCTTCAAGATCACCCAGAACGGTCCTGTTCCGCCAGAGCAGCCAGAGTCTTCCAAACTGTCCGTCAGAGGAAGAGGCGGCAGAGTCGCTTTTCCTGCAGTCCAAGGCTATGTTTATGAAGTGGCCGAGACTCCGGACTGGATCACGGTCGCTGAGACCAGAAAGGACAGCGTTGTCCTTCAGTTGGACACCAACAGGACTGACGCTTACCGCACCGCTGACGTTGTCCTCAAGACGACAGCCGGAGCGGAACTGGAGAAAGTGTCCCTTGAGCAGAGCTGGAGAGACATCGAGCCAGGTGAGGTGCTGATCGAGGAAGTGTTCTTCACCAGCAACGCCCTTCCTACCACCGGGAGGCCGGACAAGTTCCACGGTGACCAATACTTCAAGATCACGAACAACTCAGACGAGCTCCTCTATCTTGATGGCCTTATGATCTCAGAGGCCAAATACCCTTCTTCAACCAAGACTCCGTTTGAGTTCCTGGAGCCGATCAAGAAAGAGGCATGCGGTGTGGGAACTGTCTATGTCATCCCTGGCAATGGTCACGATGTTCCTGTAGAGCCTGGAAAATCCCTGATCATCGCAAACAACGCCCAGAACCACCTGGCCACCAACCCTAATTCCTTCGATCTGAGCAATGCAGACTTCGAGTGGTACGACAAGTCCACTTCCGCCGCCAACCAGGATGTTGATAATCCAGACGTTCCGAACCTTGACATCTGGTTCACCTACTCTCTTTCAATCTGGATTCTCCACGACAGAGGATTTGAGGGCTACATCATCTCCCTGCCGCCTTACGGAATGACCAAGGAGAAGTACCTTGAGAACTACAAGTGGGAAGGCAAATACATCAACCATTCCCTTGCGGGAGACTTTGAGATGAGCATCGCCAGCGCTTACAAGATTCCTAACACCTGGGTTCTGGACGGTGTGAACACCGCCATCGAGGAGAACTTCCAGTACACCAGCTGGGACGAATCCATCGATGCCGGCTGGACCCACTGCGGCAAGATCGACAAGGATCCTGAGCGTTACGGCAAATCCGTTCTCCGCAAGAGAGGTGACGACGGCAAGCTGATCGACACGAACAACTCCACCAACGACTTCACTCCTGACTCAACACCGTCACTCAAGCAGTAAAGTTTTAGGGCAGCCGTTTCCTCATACCTAACGATCGAAACGACCGCGCTGAATCATCGAATTTGAACTGATAAAAACCACCGGCGAGTGATTCACCGGTGGTTTTCTTATTAAAATGATTTCTCAAGGATATGCAGATACTCAGTTGTACTGTTAGCTATATGGTTGCGGTTCTGCTCCTTGTCCGCCCGATATCTATGATATTCCTGTGACGCGATGTCATAATGTCCATAACGTGACATTATTCTTTTAATATCCTCCAAAGACATCAGACCTTCGTTGTTGTACGACAGGATAATGTACTTGAACCTGGCATTCCGTACCAGATCATCAAAGGCCTCTTTTACGGATTTCGTTCCGCAGTATAACGAACGCGCATATTCCCTCAAGCCGGTCTTCCCTTTGGGCGCAAACGGGAGATATTCAGCTATTGTATTCAGCATATGGTAGTTAGCTCCATACTGTCTGGCATTATATGGTGGATCGAGATAAAGGATGTCACCTTGGATATTCCTGATCAACGTGTTCGCATCCTCGCAATGCACTTCATATTCACCATCGCCGATAGGGTACAATGCAGGCTCTATGACAAGAGGCTTCTGAGCGCTTGATTTCAGGTGCTTGAGAAACGCTCCGTACACCGATGCCGTGTTGGCAAGTTTGTCTGCGCTTTCCAGCAAACTGCAGAGCAGGAAAAAATACAGATCCTCCGAAATATCCCCGGATGTTTTCCACCTCTCGATCTGCTGTCTCGCAGCGTCAATCCTCTTGCCGTTTTCGTCCGAGAAATATTGCCGTCCGCTGCCACTCCCCAGACAATAATTCAAATAAATAAAGCCATTCTCAACACCTTCAAGGCTATTCAAACAGTATATATATTTGTCTTTGTCTTTTATTTCCTTATGATTGCCTATGTAGTTACGGTTCAGCACATAACTGTAATATTCCCAATCATTTGAGATGACTTTCTTTACTATCGGTTTGAAGGACTTCCCCACAACCCCGGTCCCGGCGAAAATGTCACAGAACACTTTACCTCCCAGATCTTCCCCCGCAACATTACGGATAACCTTCTCCAAAAACGGCAGAAGTGAATATTTTGAGCCTATGTAATTCATTAATATGGCATCTGAGTGAAAACCAATTGGCCGTTAACCACCTCATATTCTACATATCGTAATGGTAAGTATCTTCCAGACGCAGCACTGTCAAACTTGTTGATTTTCGATCTGACATCCAGATTGTGAGGAGCTTTCAAGCACAGCAGCACAGGTTGGATAATGCTAGGTCGATTAGGAATATAATATTGCTCTATCCAATCAATATATCTTTCTATCTGTCTGATATTATCATAAGAAGCAGGAACCGCCTTCAGTTCTATCGGCATCACCACCCTTCTGGTCTCGCTTTCGACCACGGAAACCATAATGTCAATCCTCTGCATCCCGACACCACATGACACCTCATTACCAATCCATTCTATCTGATCGGACGAAATCCCAAGAGCGGCATCCAGATTATTGTTCCGTCCAAGCTGCTGTGCTATATACATTTGAAGATGAGCCTCATGAGCCTTGCCGTTATTATACTTATCTATTAGCCTCGGCAGAATATTTATACTCACAACTCTTCCCACATAACCGCATGGGTCACCTTCGGTAATTTTCCCGTCACTATATGTGTAACCGGAATTGGACACAAGAGGTATATGATTATTCTTCCTTCTGATCAAATCCATCAATCGTTCTGACTCATAGATTGTGATCATAGTATTGCCTCTGTTTCCCTTCAATTTACGATAAATCAAGCTCCAAAGCATCTGGCAAGGGCTTTGGATATTCTTGATCTCGTCAAGAGCCTCCCACTCGGTAACACCTTTGGAATACACCTCATAAGGTTCTATCTTTATCCTGAACAGCAAGGATTTCCCGAGTTCATTCTTCAAATACTGACTTCCATTGTTTCTGTCCAGAAACGCATCAACAGTGACTCTGAATATTCCAAAGAACTTACCTTCACGTTTACCTGATGCCAACAGATAGAATATGACAAAATCCCCTTTACGGACCCGACAGCAGTCCGCCATCATCGCAACCAGTCCAGCCTCGGAGGAATGATGCAATACTGAATGTTGAGAATTGTTAAAGTCAACGTCTTTATTTCCTGCGCCTGTTCCAGCGAACATATATTCCAAATGGACAGGAAAAGTCCTCTCATCCACTATAAACACATGCGTTGTCATATCAACAAGTTTTAATCAAGTTTCTTAAACACAAAAATATATTCATGCTTGAAAAGGAAGTAGTCACTTTTCAGGGCACGGTATTTCCAAATGTCTTGAGAGCCGAGTTTGCCTCTGTTACCTTCTATATTCTTGACTATTATCCCTTTCATCTTCACGTTAAAATTCTTCTTGATGGCATCCATCATATAAAAGGCCAACGGCACCACCTCACTCCGCTTATAGACATCGCCTCCGACAATCGCGAAATACTTATTCTGTCCCAAGAATGCAAGACCATTACCAATGGCCAGCACAAACTTATCCAGAAACACATTCAAGTCAGATATCTGAGACAAATCACGCTTGTCTTGAGTGAATTTGATTATGTCCATATATGGCGGGTGCGCCATCAAGAAATCCGCCTTGTCAATTCCCTGCGCAGAGCACACTTCCCTCATCGTTTGACCAAATGAACTTTCATCCGTGACATCGCAATCACAGAGAGAATATTTGATAGAAGAGCAATCCCCCATCCTCTCCTTTACAAACGCCATTATCTGTTTGTTGATGTCAAATCCGATGTAATTCCGCCCAAGCGTCTCACACTCGAACAAGGTTGTTCCGCTGCCGGAAAACAATTCCAGAACAGTTTCCCCCTGCTCAGTATAACGCCGGATCAACTGATTCGGTATTTGGGGAATAAAATTACCGTGATAAACATTAGCGTGCTTGCCTCCTTTGCCACGCTCGTCAATAACCCACAGACTGTCAACATTCAAGTCTGTTTCCTTCCAATTCTCCTTCATTAACTTTTCCATCGCCTCTAAGATTCAAATGTTAAGACAATATGTAATAAACTCTTCAAATATAAGAATTTTTATCATTTTATCACGTTATGCAGCCTACCACTCTCTCAAATTATGCCTATTTCTTCCTTTACGACTCTTATTGGCTGATTGGCCTGATCCGCCCATTAATGAATATGCCCGCAAACTTTGTCGGAACATCTTGAACATAATTAAATAATATGCAGGTTTTACGATTAATTATTCACTCTTATACACCGTTTTACTACACGTTTAAAGGCTAAAAAATGCCCTCTTGCGGGTCGATTTTTCAGATAGGGGGGGGGTAACTGACTTATTTTCAATGAGTTAATCACATAAAAGATGAACGGGGTTTGCTGTCGCAGCAGACCCCGTTCGCAATTCTAACCTAAAACTTAACCTATGAAAAAACTATTCGTTGCAAAGGTATATCTTTTTTATAAAACAAGCAACATTGAATGTTTTTAATTTGTCCCAAAGGTTAGTATTTCTGTCCTAAAAGGCGGAAATCGCACTTTTAAACCTTTATGCTATTGTATATTCCCAAATTATTTTACCTTTGAGACATCTGTTCCGACTTTTGGAGCAGAACCTTCATCAAGTTTGATTGTCTGAATTCTGACATCCATCAAAGGTTTGTCTCTTTGGTCGGTCGCGACCTGTGCGATACGGTCAATGATATCCAATCCGCTGACGGTTTCTCCGAAGACTGTGTAGGCTCCGTCAAGCTGGGCGCAAGCGTCCGCGTTCTGGACTATATAGAACTGCGAGCCGGACGATTCCTTCATCGGGTTCGCCACGTCACCTCTGCGGGCGGCGGCAAGAGCACCCTTCTTGTGGGTATATTCAGGAACAAACTCGGCTGGGATAGTATAACCTGGGCCACCTTGTCCGTACTTGGCCACAGCCGCCGCCGATGTGTCACGGGTGTAAGGGTCGCCCCCCTGAATCATAAACCCATTGATGACACGATGGAACAAGAGACTGTCATAATAGCCCGTCAAAGCCAGTTTGGCGAAGTTCTCGCGATGCTTCGGGGTTTTGCTGTAGAGTTTTACCTTGATCGTGCCCAGATTCGTCACGATGTCGAATACCGGTTCTTCCGGCAATGTTGCGATGATGTCCATAGCTGTTTTTTCTTTTGCGGCCTGCTCTGCGGCGGCGATTGAATCCAAGCGAGCCTGTTCAGCGGCCGCTTCAGCTTCAGCGGCGGCTCTTTTTGCTCCATTGGAGCAACCGAAGATCATTGCAGCAGTCGCAGCGCAAACCAAGAGTGTGAAAATGTTCTTTCTCATATTCATAAAAAATTAAAACTTGCGGTAGTTATAGCCCAAAGTGTCGTACATTCTGAAGGATTCCGCCTGCAGGGCTGACTTGAACCTTCCGAGATCCTTGTTCTCAGGCACGCACCATTGCACCTCGCTAAGGGCGGCCATACGAGGAAGGAGCATATATTCAAGGTGCTCCGGAGTTGAGATATACTCTGTCCACAGATTGGCCTGTACACCGAGGATATGCTTCCGCTGGTCCGCATTCAAGCCATCAAGAGGCTCATAGCCATAGACTTTCTCAAGAGGGAGGTTGCCCCCGATGCCAAAAGGCTCCTTGTCCTTATCCTGAGACTGATAATAGTCAAAGTAGCAGTAGGTGTTAGGAGTCATAATGACATCGAAGCCCATAGCTGAGGCCTTGATGCCTCCGTCCGTGCCTCTCCAGGACATAACGGTAGCACCTTTGGCGAGCTCGCCTTCGAGGACCTCGTCCCAGCCGATGATCTTGCGGCCACGGTCGTTGAGGAACTTCTGGACACGCGCTGTGACATAGCTTTGGAGGAACTGTTCAGCAGTGTGATGACCGTCAGCCTTGATGCCAAGTTCCTTGATCCTGGCCTGGCAGGCAGGGCATTTCTCCCATTCCGACTTAGGGCACTCATCGCCTCCGATGTGGATATATTCAGAAGGGAAAATGTCCATCAGTTCGGTGAAGACATCCTCAAGGAAGGTGAACATTCCTTCCTTGCCAGGGCAGAGGACCTGCTCGGAGACCCCCCATCTTGTCCATACCTCGTAAGGACCGCCGGTGCAACCAAGCTCCGGATAACCGGCGAGGGCACCCATCATATGTCCCGGCAGATCGACCTCAGGAATGACGACAATGCCGAGTTTATCCGCATATGCGACAATGTCCTTCATCTGCTCCTGGGTGTAGTAGCCACCATAGCGGATGCCGTCATTGCTGCCCCAGTCCTTCTTTATGACCGTGCCGTTTCTGAACGCTCCAACCTCAGTAAGTTTCGGGTACTTCTTGATCTCCGCTCTCCAGCCCTGATCATCAGTCAGATGCCAGTGGAAGCGGTTAAGCTTGTAAGTCGCCATAATGTCAAGGTACCTCTTCACTTCCTCAACGGAAAAGAAATGCCTTGAGCAGTCAAGATGCATACCTCTATAGGCGAAGCGAGGCTTGTCCTGAATCTTCACGCAAGGGAAGAGGAACTTCTCAGACGCGTCCGGAGTCTCACTGAATATGCTCACGCTCGTCAACTGCCTGAGGGTCTGCACGGCGTAAAGGAAGCCATTGTACTCCGAGGCACGCACAACGCAGCGCGTCTTGTTGATGTCTATTGAATATTCCTCCGCGGCGAGTGAAACGTCTTTCAGGAATATGACCCCTTTGGCCTTGGAGCAGTCCTTGCTCAGCCCTACCGGGGTGGCGAACGAGCTGATTCTTCCGCTGACAAGGGTCATTCTGTCGGCAAGGTCCTTGATTACGGCCTGACTTTTCACATCGATCGTCTGGTCGCAATTGAAATTGGCTCCGGCGGCCTTGAATGTTCCTTTTCCTATCTCCACACTCTGAGGGTAAGGAATGACATTGATCCTCGTCTCCGTCTCCTTGGCGTTCAAGGCACAAGGCACAAGAAGGAGCGCGAGGGCGATGACATAGATGATTTTTTTCATAAACAGTTGATTTTGTTATTGGTTTTCATTAATGCGACCTGTAAGATACGAATATTTCCGCTAAGGTCAATACAATAGCAGTCCCAGAATGCCCCCCGCTATGATGATCTTGATAGGTCCGACCTTAAAGACCATAGAGGCGATGACAGCGGCTACGAACAGTCCCCAGCTGATCCAGTCAGGGAAGTTTTCCTTTACGATGCTGATCTGTGGTGTGATTCCGCTCCAGTTCACGGAGAACATCAGGATCAGGGCAGCTGCGCCGATAAGTCCCACGACGGCTGGTCTGAGGCTTGCAAGAACGCTGGCAAAGACCCGACTGTTCTTGAACTTTGTGTAGAACTTGACTATCGCCAGCACTATCATAAATGACGGGAGTATCACGGCGAACGTGGCCGACAGCGAGCCGAGGATTCCGACAAGATGACTCGCGCCGGCCTGATGCAGCACTTCGTAGCCGACGTAGGTGGCGCAGTTGATTCCGACAGGCCCCGGAGTCATCTGGGAGATGGCCACGATGTCGGTGAAGGCGCTTTCAGAGAGCCACCCGTGAGCCACCACAACCTGTGTCTGGATGAAGGAGAGCATTGCATAGCCTCCGCCAAACGTGAAGAGTCCGATTACGAAGAACACCCAGAAAAGTTGCAGAATAAGAGCCAACTCAGTCATTTCCCGCCTCCTTTTTATTCTTGATGACAGCTATGCTTGCGGAGACCACAATCAGCACAAGCAGGATGTAGATCGGTGAGAAGCTGAGGAAAGCCACCAGAAAAAGTGTCACGGCGGAGATCACCCAGGCCCACCAGGTCTTGTTGTTCTTTCTCGCCATATTGATCATCGGCACGGCGATCAGCGACACCACGACCGGCCGGATGCCCTTGAATATCCTTTCCACCACCGGGTTGTCCCGGAAATTAGTGAATATCATAGCGATGAGCAAGATGGTGATGAACGACGGGAGCACCGAGCCGAGGGTGGCGATGACACTGCCCTTGACTCCGTGAAGCTTGTGGCCGACGAATATTGACATATTCACGGCAAGGACACCGGGGGCGGACTGAGCCATAGCGATGATGTCCGGGAGTTCCTCGTCGGTCATCCAGTTTCTCTTGATCATTTCGTCCCTGATCAGAGGAATCATCGCATAGCCTCCGCCTATGGTGAAGGCACCGAGCTTGGCGAAGACCAAGAAGATCTGCCATAGAGAGACCTCCTCCGAAAGGGTATTTGTTTGTTTTTCTGACATATTCATTTTTATATATTAACCATTGCGGCAACGACCTCGCGGGAAGTTCTGCCGTCGGGGCCGTGGGAGGAAGAATGGAACTCCTTGCATCCTGTTGAGGCTTCCAATCTGGCGATATTCCCAGGCCTCACCCCGGAGCCGGCAAGAATGATGATTCTTCCGGCGGCCTTTTCGTTCAGTTTCTTGAGAGTCAGTTCGCCGTCATTGACATTTGAGGCGTGCCCGGCGGTCAGAAGCCTGTCACACCCGAGCGCAATTATATCCTCCAAGGCCGTGAACGGATCAGCGCACTCGTCGAAAGCGCGGTGGAAAGTGATGTGAAGTTCTCCCGCCTCAACCATCAATCTTCTGACCGTCTCGGTGTCTATACTCCCGTCCTTTCTCAACGCACCGACCACGACACCATTCACACCCAGTTCCCGGCACATCCGGATGGACTCTGCCATCGTTTTGATCTCATCCTCATTATAAACGAAGTCTCCGCCACGTGCCCGGATCAGCACGTTCACGGGTATATTCACAGCCCTTAATGTCGCTTCGATGTTGCTTCGGCCTGGGGTGACTCCCCCGCAAGGCAGGTCTTCGCAGAGTTCAATTCTCCGCGCTCCGCCTTTCTGAGCCTCTACCGCCTCCGCCGCATCAGTGCAGCAGCATTCCAGAAATCGTTTGTTTTCCATACCGCAAAGTTAGGCAA
>CAVBMN010000062.1:0-15217 GCA_963596515.1 bacterium | reverse complement strand
TCTTCGGGTCGTTCGGTGCGAACGTTGTGATGGCGGCGAGATCGCTGGACAAGCTCCACGAACTTGCTCCGTCGGTGAACGCTGATCCTGGCAAGGTTCTGTGCGTCAAGACTGATGTGACGAAGGAGGATGAGTGCCGGAATCTCATAGACTGTACGGTTCAGAAATATGGCCGCATAGACATTTTGGTAAACAACGCCGGAATCTCGATGAGGGCTATGTTCAAAGATTTGGACCTCAGCGTTATCCGCTCGCTGATGGATGTGAATTTCTGGGGCACGGTGCAGTGCACGAAATTCGCTCTGCCATATTTGCTCCAGAGCAAGGGGCAGGTTGTCGGGGTGATCTCGATAGCGGGATTCTCCGCCCTTCCGGCGAGGACTGGATATTCAGCGTCGAAGTATGCCATCCGAGGCTTTCTTGACACCATCCGCATCGAGCATCTCAAGGACGGACTCAACGTGCTGGTCTTCGCTCCGGGCTACACGGACTCCAATGTCCGCAAGGCGGCGCTGACAGCCGATGGCAGTCCTCAGGGCGAGACTCCTTTGAAGGAGGACAAGCTGATGAGTGCCGAGAAGTGCGCCGAGTATCTTGCCAAAGGATTGGAAAAGAGGAAGTCACAGATGATCCTTACCGGACTCGGCAAGGTCACGGTGCTGGCTCACAGGCTGTTCCCTCGATTGACTGACAAACTTACTTACGGTTTCATCGCCAAGGAGGCTGGAAGTCCGTTCAAATAACATAAAGACAATGAAACTGCCTCACGTGTCCATAAACTACAGGGTGCTTGTTCCTCTGGTCGTGCTGTTCGTGATCCTCACATTGATGTTCCCGAGGACCGCCAAGTTCAGTTATGACTATAGGAAAGGGTCACCGTGGTCTCACGAGACGCTCATAGCGCAGTTTGATTTCCCTATCCTGAAGACAGAAGAGCAGCTTAGGGAGGAAAAGAGCCGGAGCAAGGCGGTGGTTATCCCGTACTACAGGTATCGTCAGGACATCGTTGACAATTGCCGCAAGGCTGCCGAGGGAATTGATATGGGAGGATATTCATACCTCCGTCCTTTGGTCTTGTCCGCGATGGACGGCATCTATTCAAATGGTGTCGTTCCTGATGAGGGTGTCCGTTTGGATGATAACGCTGATCCATCAGGTGCCGTCCTGTATGTCCAGAAGGACAAGAGGGCCGGGAAAAAGCCTGTAAGTGAGGTTTTTAAGGAATCGGAGGCGAAGAACCGTCTGCTTTCCGTCGTCTCGGCGAAATATCCGACCATCAATGCGGATTCTGTTCTGAGGGCTGCGGGAATATACGATTTCATCGCTCCGAACCTTGAATATGATCCCAAGACGACCGAACTTGTGCGTTCGGAGTCTTCCGCCCAGGTCTCAACGACACAAGGTTTCGTGAGCGCTGGACAGCTGATTGTCTCGGAAGGAGAGATAGTCACTGCGGAGATAGCGCAGATCCTGGATTCCTATAAGGTTGAATATGAGAACAGTATGGGCTATGGCGGACCTCGTTTCCTGTTCTGGCTCGGCAACGCTTTCATAGCGCTTATGCTTGTGCTGATGTTCTTCCTTATGATCTATTTCCTGAACAGCCGGCTGCTTCTGGATCATCACAAGTTCTGGTACTTGATATTCATATTCATCATCGCTTCGATTCTGGCGCTGAGCATCAATAAATTCGCTCCCAAGTGTCTGTATATGGTGCCGTTCACGCTGACTGCCCTGTACCTTGAGGCGTTCTTCAAGAACAAGGTGATCTTCCCGATCTGCTGCGTTTCGTTCCTGCCGCTGCTGATTTTCGCGGAGAACGGAATCGTGCTTTTCGTGATGTTCCTTTTGGCAAGCATTGTGGCTGTGTTCGCGTTCAGGTATTTCAATCAGGGATGGCAGCAGTTCGTGATGTCCGGGATTGTCTTCGTCACGCTTCTGGTGACATATTTCGGGTTCCGGCTTATAGATATGGTCAACGATGACCCTTACATAGCCGTGCTCTATATGTTCATCGGCTCTGTGCTCATTGTGGCCGGGTACCCTCTCATCTATCTGTTCGAGAGGATGTTCAACCTTGTCTCCAGTTCAAGGCTCCGTGAGCTCTGCGACACGAACAACAAGCTTCTCCGTGAACTTGAACATAAGGCTCCGGGCACTTTCCAACATTCGCTGCAAGTTATGAATATGTGCGACGCGGCTGCCCGTGCCATTGACGCCAATGTGCTTCTGGTACGTGCCGGAGCGCTTTACCACGATATCGGAAAGATGAAAAACCCTCTCTGTTTCATAGAAAACGAGAGTATGTCCCCGGGTGGTGTGCATTATCACGAAGGCTTGTCGCCGAAGGAGAGCGCCAAAGCCATCATCAAGCACGTTTCCGACGGTTTGGAACTTGCCGCTGAGTATCGGCTTCCGGGTGTGATACGGGAATTTATCCTGACGCATCACGGAACCTCCAACACATCGTATTTCTACAACAAATACCTTAACGAAGGCGGTAATCCTGATGATGTCAGCGACTTTTACTATCCTGGCCGCAAGCCGCAGACCAAGGAACAGATCATTCTGATGATTTGTGACACTCTGGAGGCTGCCTCCAGAACATTGAAAGACAACTCTGTGGCCACATTCTCGGTCTTTGTCGAGAATATCGTCGCATCGAAGATGAAAATCGGCCAGTTTGACGAGGCCGACATATCAATCAAGGAACTCAATACTGTGAAGGAAACCCTTAAGGCATATCTTTCACAGATTTATCACGAGAGGGTCGTTTACCCTCAAAGAAAGAATAATTAATTAAATAAAATTTATAGAATTATGGAAGTAATCAAGAATCAAATCGATGATCTTAACATCGAACTGACAATCGCCTTGAAGGCGGAGGACTATGCCGAGCAGGAGAAGAAAAGACTCGCCGCTTACAGAAGGAACGCTGACTTCAAGGGATTCCGTAAAGGAATGGTTCCCGCGTCTCTCGTGAAGAAGGTCTATGGTGACCAGGCTCTTTATGAGGCCATCAACGGTGTTGTTTCCGAGCAGCTCGACAAGTTCATCAAGGACAACAACCTGCATATTCTCGGTGAGCCTATCTCCAGCGAGTCCCAGAAGGAACTTGAGTGGAAGGACGGCAATGATTTCGAGTTCAAGTTCGACCTCGGACTGTCTCCTGAGATCAACATTGATGTCAACAAGGACGACAAACTGCCATATTACAACATCGAGGTGACCGACAAGGCTAAGGCAGCTATGAAGGAGAACATCCTCAAGCAGTACGGCCAGCTCGAAGAGGGTGAGGCCGCCGGTGAGGAAGACTATGTTGTTGTTGACTTCAAGCAGGGCGAGAAGGCTGTCGAGGGTGTTTACGTCGCTGTCAGCAAGGTTGAGGGTGACGCGAAGAAGAATTTCCTTGGTGCCAAGGTTGACGCCAAGTTCGATGTCAATGTCAACGAGGCCTTCACCAACGAGACCGACAGGGCTTCAATGCTCAAGATGAAGAAGGAGGAACTTGCCGCCCTTGATCCGGTTTGGAATGTCACCATCGTGAATGTCAAGACCTTCGTTCCTGCTACCGAGTGCCAGGAGACTTACGACAAGGTATTCGGCAAGGATGCCGTGAAGACAACCGAGGAGTTCGATGCGAAGATCGCCGAGAGACTTGAGGCCAACTACAAGCAGGAGGCCGACTACAGACTCTCCCAGGACCTGCGCAAATACCTCGTGGACAAGGCCAATGTCAACGTCCCTGAGGCTTTCCTCAAGAGATGGCTCTACGAGAATAACAAGGAAAAGTTCTCCAAGGAAGAAGTTGAGAAGGAGTTCGACGGATTCCTCGGAGATTTCCGTTGGCAGCTTGTCAGGGGGTCTCTGATGAAGAAGTTCGAGCTTAAGGTTGAGGACAAGGATATGCTTGAGGCCGCCAAGGCTTACGCCGCCTACCAGTACGCTATGTATGGAATGGGTAACGTCCCTGAGGATCTTCTTACCGAAGCAGCCGCACAGATGCTCAAGGACGAGAGGCAGATGCGCAACATCGAGGAAAATGTCGAGAACGAGAAGGTGATCGCCGCCGTCAAGGAGAAGATCACTCTCCAGGACAAGAAGATCTCCGAGGAGAAATTCCGCGAGCTTAAGTAATTATGGACAAGGAATTCCTGAAATATGCGACCAAGGGTCTTGGACTGAGTTCAATGACCCTTGACCGCTATCAGAGAGCCACGGATGCCTATATCAATCCGACCATCATCGAGGAGAGAAAACTGAATGTCGCCTCGATGGACGTGTTCAGCCGTCTGATGATGGACAGGATCATATTCCTTGGCGTTCCGATTGATGATGATGTCGCCAACATCATCCAGGCCCAGCTGCTGTTCCTTGCGTCCACAGACTCCAACGCTGACATATCCCTGTACATCAACACCCCTGGTGGTCAGGTGACATCCGGACTTGCGATTTATGACACGATGCAACTTGTCGAGCCGGATGTGGCTACGATCTGTACTGGTATGGCCGCTTCTATGGGTTCGGTCCTGCTTTGCGCCGGAGAGAAAGGCAAGCGTTCCTGTCTGCCTCATTCCAGAGTGCTGATCCATCAGCCTCTCGGTGGTGCTCAAGGACAGGCCGCTGACATAATGATCGCGGCAAAGGAGATAGAGAAGACCCGCAAGGAACTCTATGACATCATTTCCCAGCATTCCGGCCAGCCTTATGAGAAAGTGTTCGCCGATGCGGACAGGGACTTCTGGATGACATCTCAGGAGGCTCTTGAGTATGGAATGGTGGATGAGATCCTTACAAAGAAATCCAAGTAATGCCTCAGAAAAAGAACTCAGGTACAACTAAGCATTGTATGTTCTGCGGCAGGTCGGAGCGTGATGTTCCGTTCCTGCTGCAGGGCTTGGACGGCTTCATCTGCAGTGACTGCGTCGAGCTTGCCCACGATTACCTCAAGGACACTTTAGGCGGCGCTTCCAAGGACAGCAAGCCTTTAGGACGGCTTGAGGCACTGAAAAAACCGGTGGAAATCAAGGAGTTCCTTGATGAATATGTCATCGGGCAGGATCGTGCCAAGAAAATGCTCGCCGTCGCGGTCTATAACCACTACAAAAGGATCAACCACAATCTTGTGGACCGTCCTGACGACGGGGTGGAACTGGAGAAATCGAATATCTTGCTGGTAGGTCCGACCGGAACAGGAAAAACCTTGCTGGCTAAGACGATAGCCAAATTGCTGGACGTGCCGTTCACGATTGTGGACGCGACGGTCTTGACAGAGGCCGGTTATGTCGGTGAGGATGTGGAGAGCATCCTCACAAGACTCCTTCAGGAGGCTGACTTCGATGTGGCCAAGGCAGAGAGGGGAATCGTGTTCATCGATGAGATCGACAAGATCGCCCGCAAGAGCGATAATCCGTCCATTACCCGTGACGTGTCCGGCGAGGGTGTCCAGCAGGCTATGCTGAAACTTCTCGAAGGCAATGTCATCAATGTCCCGCCTAAGGGAGGCCGCAAGCATCCTGAGCAGGAGTTCATACACGTGAACACACAGAACATCCTGTTCATCTGCGGGGGAGCTTTCGAGGGGATCGAGCGACGCATCGCCCAAAGGCTCAACACTCAGGTAATCGGTTTCGGTGCCGCCCAGAAGCAGGTTGTTGACAAGAAGAATCTTCTGAAATATGTCGATGCCCAGGATTTGAGGTCCTACGGTCTTATTCCTGAGATCATAGGCCGTCTGCCTGTCATCACCTATCTTGACGCTCTTGACAAGGATGCCTTGCTCAGGATCCTGACAGAGCCGAAAAATGCCATTCTAAAGCAGTACACCAAACTGTTCGAGATAGACGGAATGACCCTCAAGATCGAGGATGGTGTCAAGGAACTCATCGTCGATACTGCGATAAAGAACAAACTCGGAGCCCGTGGCTTGCGCTCGATCTGCGAGCAGATTTTCGACGACGCGATGTACGATGCTCCATCGTCACGCAAGAAGACATTCACGGTAACTCTTGACTACGCGAAGTCCAAACTGGAAAATTCGCTGTAGTCTTGTGGATGTTAACAGATTGGTAGCCGCTTGAATAATCCTCCTCCTATCCATAATGGGTAAGAGGAGAATTTGTCAATATATTCATTGATAATTACTTGGCTGCCACGTGCCGCAAGGTGGCAACGATATATTCGGATCTGGTGCCGATGCGGAACTTGCCGCCCCAGATTCCTATGCCGGAAGAGACGTAGTAGCGGGTATGACCACGCTGATGCTCGCCCCAAGAATCCTCGAAAAGCCTGTCGGTGATCCATGAGGCCGGCCAGATCTGACCTCTGTGCGTGTGACCGCTGAACTGGAAGTCAATGCCGTGATTCTCAGCGTCTTCCAGATGGTAGGGCTGATGGTCTAACAGGATGGTATAGAGACTGTCGGCTGTCCCGTTCATCAGATCGTCAAGGCTCTTGCGTTCCGGATTGGTATTGTCGTCCCTGCCTATGACACGGATGTCATCAACTGTGGCCACGCTGTCTCTCAGCAGATTGATTCCGGCATCCTTGTAGAAAGACAAGGTTTTGGGGATCCCGGAGTAATATTCGTGATTGCCGAAGCAGGCATATACCGGTGCTTCAAGGCGACGGAACTCTTCCGCGACATTCTCTCTCAGGAGCGGCTGGACATTGATGTCCACGATGTCCCCTCCGATGAGGATGAGGTCAGGCTTTTCGGCGTTGATGGTGTCCACCCATTTGGCGAAATCCGCCCTGCGGTTGTGGTAACCAAGATGCAAGTCGCTGATCATCACGATTTTCAGATCTTTGTCAAGATGCTTCTCCGTTGTCAGTTCAAGCGGCTGGCGCACCTTGTGCTTGTAATGAATATTCCCGCACAGGAATATTCCCACAATGGCGGTGAGGACGCAGAGCGATGCCCAACCGTTGCTGACGAGCCAGGCTTTCGGTACGAGATGGATCAGCCTGCCCAGATCCAAAAGGACGAATATCATCACCAAATAAAGCAGGATGAATATGGAGGACGTGCCGATCTCATAGATTGTGGATGACAGCCAGAGAGGTACTTTGCCGAGGAACGGCATAAAATTCAGGAACAGGGTAAGGAAAGCCGCAAGGCATCCTCCGACTATCAGGATCTTCCATATTGTGTCCAGTGGAAGGATCATCCAGATGTGCCACAGAGTGTAACCAAGGCCCGCCAGGACCATCAATGTCATAAAAATCATTTTCTTGAAATATTCTAAAATCCTTCTCGGATCTTTTTATATCTAAGGCTGCAAAAATAGTCAATATTTATTATATTTGCCGTGTATATAACGAAAGACTAACTTAACAGATTGGTTATGAGCAAAATTAAATCGATTATTACCGCATTTGCGGTGATGCTGTCGTTTTTGTCAGCATTCGTTCTTACATCGTGTGACAAGGATGTGAAAGTTTCTGGTGTGCAGATTACACCTGGGGAAGTGACTTTGGGAATAGGTGAGACTCAGAATCTTACTGTGACGGTCGAACCTTCCGATGCCACTGATCCGACATATTCATTGGAGTCGAGTGATCTTTCGGTCGCTGCTGTTCAGAGTGATGTTGTGACCGCAGTCGCACCGGGTGAGGCTGTTATCACCGCTACCACGGCTGACGGAAGCCTCAAGGCTACCTGCAAGGTGACTGTCGTCAAGCACGTTGAGGATATTTCTGTCTCTCCGACTCTGCTTAAAGTGACGGTCGGCAAGACTCAGGAGATCTCCGTGGAGTTCACTCCTGCTGACGCCACCGACCAGACAGTCACTTGGGAATCATCAAAGCCGGAGGTTGCGACTGTCGTTGACGGCGTTGTGACAGGTGTGACCCCAGGAGAAGCATTGATAACCGCCACAAGCGTTGACGGAGGATTCGCCGCCGCGTGCAAGGTGGTCGTTGAGGAAGAGTTCAACGGAATCGTGGCGACAACAGCCGGCGGCTATTATTGCGGTGATCAGTATGGTACCGGGTATGATGAGGATTTCCTGTTCCTGCTTTCCGGAAACGTGAAGGAAGGTGGCGTGTCACTGGCTGGAAAGGGGACCGCCCTTTGGCTGGATCTCAACCTTCCTAAGACAGGTGCCACAACCCTGCCTGCCGAGCATTATATCCCTCTCCTTTCCGATGATCAGGATCAAAGTTATACTTGGTTGCCTGGCACGGATATGGGCTCTTGGGGAATTATTGGCTCCTTCATCTACTCTTATCAGGAAGGTGACACCGAGCCGCAGTACATTATGGCTGAGCAAGGCACCGTTGACATTACTTTAAGCGGTTCAGAGTACACGATCAACGCTGTCGTCACGGCCGGTGGCAAGGAGTATAAGTTCCGTTACACTGGTTCTGTTGTACTCAAGGACGTGAAAGATGCCGGTGATCCTCCTGCACAGGATTATACTGAGGTGGATCTTGGCAATGAGCTCACACAGGGCTACTTAGAGTTTGATGGAGACATTTACAGCACTGGTGGCGTGTCCAACAACTGGCTTATCTATCTCGCTGACAACAGAGTGGATTTCACAAAGCAGAATCTGGTCGGCCCAGGCAAGATCTTGATGCTTGAACTGAACACCGCTCCATCCGACGGCAAGGTGCTTCCTGCCGGCACGTTCAATGTCCTTAATCCTACAGAGATCACCTCCGCGGCCTCATTGACCCCGTTCACCGTAGTTCCTGGCTTGGCCAACAGTGAGGTCGGTGTGTATGGTACTTGGTATCTTGCGACTGACACCCAAGGTGGTGATTTCCAACCACTGTGTGGAGCCCAGAAAGGAACTGTCAGCGTCAAGAAGGCCGGCGACACCTACACGCTTGATTTCGACATCACGGACGATGACTATAAGATTTCGGTCAAGGGTTCTTATACCGGAGTGCCTATCTTCTATGACAACACTGCTGCGACCTCGTCCCTGTCAACCAGAGCCGCGGCTGCTTTTGGCAAGACTCTGAATATTCGTAACTCTGCAAGACGTCAGGCTTTCCGTAGATAATCCCGTTAGACTAACCTCTTCCGGTTGCCGCTGAATTTGATGATTGATGGTGACTAAGAAGTCAGAAGATTAGGAGCGAAGCGACCGAAGGGGTTCGGGGAATCCTTTCCCCGTGCCCCTTTGGGGCTGTCACGAAGTGACTGGGGGGTGGAGGTTGGGTCAATTGCCGGGGACTAAAAGTATCTTTTAGTCCCCGGCAATTGAAATTATGGTTGCTTTTGGCTATTTTTGTGAAACGCAAAAAACGCAAAGGAATGAAGGAATATATTCAAGAAAACAGAGAGCGGTTCTTTGAGGAGCTGTTCTCTCTCCTGCGGATTCCGTCGATCAGCGCGAAGCAGGATCACAAGAAGGATATGGTACGTTGCGCCGAGAGGCTGAAGGAATTGCTACTGGAGGCCGGCGCCGATGAGGCCGGGGTCTATCCGAGCAAGGGTAATCCGGTAGTGTTCGGCAAGAAGGTCGTGAATCCGGAATGGAAGACAGTGCTGGTTTACGGCCATTATGACGTGCAGCCGCCGGAGCCGCTTGAGAAATGGCACACGGATCCGTTCGAGCCTGTCATCAAGCAGGATCCTACCGGTCAGGAGGCGATCTATGCGCGTGGAGCCAACGATGACAAGGGGCAGCTCTTTATGCACATCAAGGCTTTTGAATATCTCCTTCGCAGCGGCAAATTGCGCCACAACGTGAAGTTCATCTTCGAGGGTGAGGAGGAGATCGGCAGCCCATCCCTTTCGGCTTGGGTGAAGGAGCACAAGAAGTGGTTGGGAGCCGATGTGATTCTGGTGTCGGACACTACGATGATCTCCGACAAGGTGCCTTCGATCAATTGCGGTATGAGGGGAATGGCCTATCTGGAGGTGACTCTCACCGGCCCGGACAAGGATCTGCACTCAGGACATTATGGAGGCACGGTCGCGAATCCTATCCAGACGCTTTGTGATCTGATCTCCAGATTGATCGACAAGGACGGGCGTGTCACGATTCCGGGATTCTATGACGATGTCGTGGAACTTTCCAGAAAGGACAGGGCACAGCTCGCGAGGGCTCCGTTTGACCTGAAGGAGTTCGAGGAGTCCGTGGGTGTCAAGGCTTTGCGTGGCGAGAAAGGCTACACACCGCTTGAGCGGATCGGCATACGTCCTTGTCTGGATGTGTGCGGAATCTGGGGCGGGTACATCGGCGAGGGAGCCAAGACGGTGCTCCCGTCCGTCGCTCACGCCAAAATCTCGATGCGTCTCGTGCCGAATCAGGAGAGCGCCAAGATCACGAGAATATTCAAGAAACATCTGGAAAAGATCGCTCCGAAATATTGCCGCATAGAGGTCAAGCCGTGCGAGGGTGGGGAAGGGTTCCTCATTCCGATCTCGTCACCTGCGTTCCAGGCTGCCTCTAAGGCTATGGAGGAGGTCTATGGCGTCAAGCCAGTTCCGAGTCGTGGAGGTGGAAGCATCGCCGTGCTGGCTGATATGCAGAAGATCCTCGGTGTGGATCCACTTCTGATGGGCTTCGGCCTTGAGCGCGACACAATCCATTCTCCGAACGAGAGTTATCTGCTTAGGCAGTTCTTCGCCGGGATGGAGTCCATTGCCAAGTTTTATGAATATTATGAATAACGAATATGACAACAATAGAATTATATTCCCAAATCAAAAAGAAAGGCTCGATGCTTTGCGTCGGCCTTGACACCGACTTCGCCAAGATCCCGGAGTGCGTGAAGGCCGGCAGGACGGTGAACGAGGCTGTGCTGGAGTTCAACAAACAGATTATTGACGCGACCGCTCCCCATTGCGTCGCCTTCAAGCCGAATCTCGCTTTTTATGAGTGCCTTGGAGTGGACGGGATGGCAATCCTCGACAAGACGGTCGATTATATTCGTTCAAACCATCCGGAGCAGTTCATCATCGCGGATGCCAAGAGGGGAGACATCGGCAACACCGCCAAGATGTACGCCAAGAGCCTCTTCGAGACCTTTGATTTCGATGCGGTCACCCTTTCCCCTTATATGGGCAGCGAGACCGTCACCCCGTTCCTTGAATATCCCGGCCGCTACGCCATTGTGGTGGCTTTGTCCTCAAATCCCTCCTCTGTCGATTTCCAGACAGCGGAGAAAGGTGGCAAGCCTCTTTATCAGGTTGTGATGGAAAAGATGATGGAAATCTCCTCACCGGAGAATATGATGTTCGTCGTGGGTGCCACCAAGGCTGACAAACTGAAGGAAATCAGGCCGTTCTGTCCTGACAATTTCTTCCTTGTTCCTGGTGTCGGAGCGCAAGGGGGAAGCGCCGAGGAAGTGATCTCCAATGGGGCCAATTCTAAGGGAGGCCTCTTGATAAACTCCTCTCGTGGAGTTCTTTACGCATCTTCAGGTGAGGACTTCGCACAGGCCGCCGCAGCCGTCGCAGCACGCACGGCAGTTATTTGACAAATCAAAACAGCTTCTAGCTCGTTTTCTTGAAAAACGGGTGCATCGCTGGACTATGGAAATTGCTTTGATATGTTTTTTATTGCATAACATAATATTCATAAAATGCCTGACTACATAATTAAAGGATTTTTGTCCGTCTTGGCGATGATGTTACTATCCGGCATCTGCAACGCGCAGGAGAGCGATATTAAGAAAAAACTGGAACAGGAATATTATCTGGTTTCATACGAGGCGATGAATGACAGGTACATTGTGTATGACAAGGCCTGGAATGTCGGCTTGTGTGGCCCTGACGGAACGGTTATTTTCAGTCCGGGAGAGTACGAGGATGTCATAGTGATGCCTGAATATTTCTCGGTCCGTAAAAATGGCAAGTACGGTGCGGTTGATATGGACGGGAAGATTCTTGTCGATTTCAAGTACAAGAAGGTGAACAAGGATGCCGTGTCAGGCGAATTGGTCGCATATGATTTTGACGGGAATAGCCATCGTCTTGGTGTTTTTGTCAAATCACACACAACTTCACAGGTCGTGGATGGCAGGACCGTGTTCAAGACCGAGAAAAAGGAATCAGACGGCACGGTTTGGATAGATGTGAATGTTGATAATATTCACGGAATAGAATTGCTTGACGGCACTGTGATAGCTCTGACGGAGTACGATTACATCAGATATTCGGATGGAGGTCAATGCTTTATTGTCGAGAAAAGCGGGAAGGAGGGTGCTGTTGGCAAGAGCGGTGCCGTCCTTGTGAAACCGGAATATTCAGGCCTTTTCTGCCACAATGATTATTTTTATTCTTTTGTGAAAGAGGGAGTGACACGCAACACTGGAATACGCTTGGACGGCAATGCGGATATGAAGGAATCAGCGGTGTATGCGATTGAGTCAAAGCTCTTTAATGAATATCACAAGGCACAGCTCATCGGGCCGTGGAATTGCTTCATTGTTGAGGATCAAAATGGTAGTAAGGGAATCTGTGCACTTGACGGTCATCTGTTGGTGCCGGTACGTTTTGATAACGTTTGTTTGATGGACGATAGATGGTTCAGTGTTGACAGAAAAGGAAAGTATGGTGCCTGGTCTGTTGATGGCAGGGAGCTGATTCCTGCGAACTACGACTTCGTCATCAAGCAGCAAGGTGCTTTTTATACTTCCACGAACGGATCATCTTTCGAGATGTATCTGGATGCTGACGGTAAAAGAGTTCGTCCGGCTTCGGACAATGGCTACAACAGTTCGACGGAAGCCATTATGACACAGGTGACGGAACAGAAATCCGAAAGGAAGTCGTTCTTCAGCAGTCTGATGGATCTTGTCTATACAGCCGCGGGCTCGTGCTATTATGTGGCCTTGACTCCTCAGATGGTGGTATGTGATAATATGGTGGCCATACCTGGGACGATATACACAAACTCCACGGTAGTGTCAAGCACTTCCACATCGGTGAATGGCTATACTTTGGCCGGCAAAGTGAACGCCTATGTTGTCACAACCGGCTATGGCACTTCATCGGCGAGTCACCGCTCGGTAAGCCTCCATACAAGAAACGGCAATTATTATATTCACGTAGGTGTACCTTATTATGCTGCGTTGCGGAACTATCAGTCGAGCTATTTTGGCTTTCCGGTCTCCCAGTTCGCCTATTCTGTCACCACTTCAAACGCCACATATTTCTTCAACCTTTGATGGATGGTTAAGAATATCCACGTCCGCCGGCTTTGACGTGAGGTGCGTTCAGATCTGATTCGGGGGCGAAAAGGGTGGTTTGGCACCCGAGGTGACATATTAATTGAATAACGGGTGCGAAAAACCACTTCTCGCACCCGTTATTTTCATTCAGTGAAACGCACTGCCTACAAGCTCTTGATCCACTCGTCAACAGTTTTCTGACTTGCTCCGTTAAGAAGTTTGCCGGTCTTGAAATTGACTTCAGGGTATTGCTTTCCGAGTACCTTGAGGGAGTTCTGGATGCCGCTGCCGCCAGAGGTCATAAAGAGGATCACGGTCTTACCTTTCAGGCTATAAGTCTCGATGAATGTGTTGATGATCCTCGGAGCACCGTTCCACCAGTTTGGGAAACCGAGGTAAACGACATCGTAAGAATCAAGGTTCTCCTTGGTTTTGATGAAGGCCGGACGTGAGGACGGATCTGCGTTCTCACGGCAGCAGCGGGATGTCTCGACGGTCCAGTCGAGATCCTCGGCGGAATATTCAGCCTCTGGGGTGATTTTGTAGAGTTCTCCGCCGGTAGCGGCAGCGATCTTCTTCGCCAGAGACTCGGTTGTTCCGGTGGCGGAGAAATAAGCCACAAGTGTCTTGTTCTCAGTCATATTCTTTTTCTCCTTCTTTTGTCCGCAGGCTGTGACGGTGATTAGACCTAAGGCCACAACCGCGATGATAAAAACAATTCTTTTCATAATCCTATCTGGTTTTGATTATTTCTCACAAGCCGCATATTGCTCGTCCGTGACAGGCTCAAGCCATTCATTGCTGGAGTCTCCGCCCGTTGCAACGTGGGTGGCGATATGCTGGAACCAACTGTCCTTGGTCGCTCCGTGCCAATGCTTCACGCCTTCCGGAATGTCAACCACGTCACCTGCCTTCAGTTTTATGGCTGGCTTGCCCCATTCCTGGTACCAACCTTCGCCGCTGACGCAGATGAGAATCTGTCTTGCACCGTGATGAATATGCCAGTTATTGCGGCAGCCCGGCTCAAAGGTAACGTTGGACATAGGAAGAACCGTGGACTCACCATTGGACAGATTCACAGGCTTCAGAGGAGCCAGATAGCTGTTGCCGGTAAAGTACTGGGCATAGGCGCTGTTAGGCTGTCCCTGAGGGAAATCCGTGTCGCCAAGCGGTTGCATCTGAGTAAATTCCTCACCGAACACCTTCGCAATGGCCTGGGCGGCCCTGTATGCCTCTTTCGCTCCGACCTTCTCAGCAAGCACGGCAGGAATGGCGTGGATCTCGTCATCCTTCAGACCCATATTCCTTGAACCTGCTACGTGCGAGCCAAGCTGAGGAGCAAGTCCCTCGATGGAGGCCAAAGCGCTGATTGTCGCCAGTTCCCTTTCAGCCCAAGTCAGGACATCTCTTGCGAATATATCGCCAAAGAGGTGGGCTTTGAGGTAGTAATCCTCCGCCGGACAGAAAGTGTAGTTAAAAGACCTGCCGGTCAGTTGGCTTTGTACCTTTGTGCCCTCTTTCAGAGCATCGAACCCTTCTGGAATAGGTGAGGCCTCCGGACCGACCTCGGTCTGTTTCCCGTCAGCCGCTCTCTGATCCAAAACTTTCTGGAGGGTTCCCAGTCCGTTCAGAGAACGAGGAAATCCGGTGTAGGCGTAAAGGTGAGAGAGTATCTCCTTCACCTGATTGACGGTAAGGCCGTTGTCAAGGCCGTACTCTATGCTTGAGGCCAGTCCGGCAAGGTTGCCGCGAGCCTCGTTGGCAGCGATGGCCACAATGCCTTGCTGCCTTTCACTCAATGTTTCTTTCTGTGCCATAAGATTAACGCTTGTCATTAGAATGCCTGTGAATATCAAGGCCAAAGTCTTGAACTTCATAATATATTATAATAGAACGATTTTTGTGTGCTTGATGTCATTTCCCTACTCCGCTATGAAAAATGGAATTATCACTTGGCCTTATGATTGCTGCCGGCGATATTCACTCGGAGTCATTCCGGAGTGCTTCTTGAAGAACCTCACGAAATGCTGCGGGTAGAGGAAGCCCAGCGAGGCGGCCACTTCCTTGACGGAGAGTTCCG
>CAVBMN010000061.1:0-15314 GCA_963596515.1 bacterium | reverse complement strand
AACTTATCCGGAGCGACGGAAGCGTTAAGAGATGTTTTCTTTGCCGGAGCCTCGGCCTTAGGAGCTTCCTGTACAGGAGCCTCAACCTTGACTTCCTCGGCTACTTTCTGTGTTTCTTCTGCCATAATGGTAATAAAAGATAACTAGTTGTTTAACAATATTTTTACGCCCTACCGGACACGCCAAAACGGCACGGCCGGTCAAAAGGCGTGCAAAGATAGGCAAAATCATCTGATTTACAATAAGAAAAGAATCCTTTTTTCAAAAAAAGGCAATGGAATATTCAAAAAAACGGATCTTTGAATATGTACGCGCCTATAATAGCTTGTTCCTTTTGAACAGGAACAGCACCAGAGCCACCGTCAAGAGCATCACGCCAAGCAACAGCACCCACATCCAGTTCTTGTCCATCAGCGGCATCGGGACGTTCATCCCGTAGAAGCTCGCGACAAGTGTAGGAGGCATAAGGAGCACGGACACAAGGGTGAATATTTTCATAATCTTGTTCTGGTCCAGGTTGATAAGACCGACGACAGTGTCCTGAAGATACTCAAGCCTCTCGAAACCGAAATTCGTGTGGTTGATCAGGGAATTGATGTCCTGAAGCAGGACGGAGAAACGCCTGTGCAGATCCTTCGGATACTTGTCGCTGCGAAGCATATTGGAGATCAGACGCTGCTTATCGACGATGTTCTCGCGCACGAGCATCGTGTTCTCCTGCAACTGATTGATATCCAAGAGGAAATCCTCGTCGATATCCTCCTGTTGGTTGATTCGTTTGCTGTACTGGGAGATCTCCTTGCTCATAAGCTCAATCATATCCGCATCCAGATCGACACGCTGATCCATTATGCTGGCAAACACCGTGTAGCCGTTCGGATATGACTGCGGCATCGCGACAATCCTGCGCTGAAGCTCGGTGAAGCTTCGCAGCGGGACATCCCTCAATGTAGTCAGACAATTTCCCACAAAAGTGAAGGAGACGGCCTCCATCGAGTAGTCCTCCGGTCCAGGCATCAGGAAGTTCGTGTTGGCGAAAATCGCGTTCTCCGTCTCTGAGAAGCGTGATGAACTCTCGATCTCCTCGGCCTGTGCGCGGCTCTGGATCTCCTCCCCAAGAAACTCGTCCACTGTGTGTTTCTCCTCGCTTGAAGGAGAGAGGATGTCAATCCAAAGGACATTGTCCCTGCTTATCTTCGAAAGCTCCGTTTCAGACTGGGAAACCAACAGTTTGCCGTTCTGTCTGTAGAAAATCGCGATCATAATCTTCTTCCTGTTTTATTCCCGGCCAGAGCGTGGGAATGGTTCCACTTCAACTCGCTGACATTACGGAGAAGTCAGCCTGCAAAAATAGAAATATTTTTGCGAATAAGGTAAAAATATTCCTAAATAAATCCCAGCAGTATGTTCAAGCCTATTAAAATAAGGATGCAACCGCCGATGATCTCCGCCGGGCGGCCGAACCTCTGACCGATTTTCTGGCCGCCGAACATACCACCTATGACCGAAAGCATCGTCACGGCGAACACAGCGGCGAGGTTCATCATCATCTTGCCAAGCGGGACAAAGCCCATCGAGAGGCTGACCCCGACGGCGAAAGCGTCAATGCTGGTAGCCACGGCCCCGATGACGACATTCTTCAGACCATTCAGGTCCCGCGCCTCGTCCTCGTTCTTAACGGCCTCCAAAATCATCGACCCGCCGACATAAAGCAGCAGCAGAAACCCGATGAGACTCGCTATTTTATGAATATGCCCGACGAATATGTCGCCGAACAGCCAGCCCAAAGCCATCAGCACGGTCTGGACGACTCCGAACACGAAGGCGATCGGAAGGATCTTCCGCCAGGATATTCCTTTGAGGGTGACGCTGGAGCAGGTCGAGACAGCGAAACAGTCAGCGCAAAGGGACGCCGCAAGAAGCAGCGATTCAAGTATTGATAATAACATTGTCAAGTAAGCGTTTTATAATAAGTTGCGGACGATTCCTATGGTTTGAATATCTGACGGTTGACGATCGAGCGGCCAAGCGTGAGCTCGTCGGCATATTCAAGGTCATCCCCGAATCCCAGGCCTCTGGCAAGGGATGAGACCTTCACTCCGTAGGAGGCAATCTGACGATATATGTAGAAGGATGTCGTCTCCCCTTCCACGTCTCCGCTCAAGGCAAGGATGACCTCTATCTCCTCCGGTTTCAGTTCTCCGGAAGTAGCCAAGGAACGTACCCGGTCAGCCAACTGCGAGACAGTGATGTCCGACGGGCCGATCCCGGCGATCGGAGAGATTATTCCGCCAAGCACGTGATAGACCCCACGGTACTGTCCTGTGTTCTCGATGCTCATCACGTCACGGACATTCTCAACCACACAAATCGTCTTGTGGTCACGGGACTTGTCGGCGCAGATCGGGCAGATGTCATCATCGGAAATCATCCAGCACCGACGGCAGTACTTCGCCTCGTCCCTCATCCTGACAATCGAGTCAGCGAAATGATGCACGTTCTCGGAAGGCTGCCTCAGAAGATGCAGAGCAAGGCGCAAGGCGCTGCGCTTGCCCACTCCCGGAAGGGAGCCGATGGCCTGCACAGCGTCCTCCAAAAGTTTTGATGGAAATGTCTCCGGAACCGTCATCTACTTCACTTCTCCTTTCTGGTAAGCGTTCACGGCCGCGCGGACCTGACCATATTCAAGCAAAAGCTTGCGGGCAAAGTCGTAGTCCTCGATTCCGGTCTCTCCCATTATCATTCTTGTGCCACGATCCACAAGTTTGAGGTTCGTCAGCTGCATATCCACCATCCTGCTGCCCCTGACGTGGCCGAGACGGATCATCGAAACCGTCGAGATCATATTCAAAACCAGCTTCTGGGCTGTTCCTGCCTTCATCCTGGTGCTTCCGGTCACGAACTCAGGGCCGACAACGACCACGATAGGCACCTCGGCGGCGGCGGCCACCGGCGAGTTCTCGTTGCAGGTGATGCAGCCGGTCAGAAGTCCGTGTTCCCGGGCTGTCTTCAAAGCGCCCACAACGTAGGGAGTCGAACCTGACGCGGCGATTCCCACCACAACGTCATCCTTTGTCGGGGAATATGCCTGCAAGTCTCTCCATCCGCCTTCGACATCGTCCTCGGCGCCTTCGACAGCATCCCTGATCGCGCTGTCACCACCGGCCATAAAGCCGATGAACACATTGTGAACGCCGTAGGTAGGAGGGATCTCAGAGGCATCCACTATGCCAAGGCGACCACTCGTACCGGCTCCAAGGTAGAAAACACGGCCTCCGTGAGGCACTCTCTCCACGATGCCGTCAACCAGTTTCCGGATCTGAGGGATAGCACCGGCCACAGCGACAGGCACCGTCCTGTCCTCCGTGTTGATCGCGTTCAACAATTCATTTGTGGACATCCTCTCAAGGTGATCGTACCTTGATGACTGCTCAGTAGTTCTATTGTCTTCCATAACAAACATATCGCCGTGACATCCGCCACGGCTGAGTAAATTACTTTCTGCCAAGATGATATTCCACCAGACCTTCGATAGGCGTGGCGATTATCGATGAGAATCTGATGCCGTAAGGCTTGGCGACTTTCTCCAGAATTGCCCTGTTGGCATAGCCGAAACCGCCGACAACGCCGACATCATACTTATCGATGTCGTACCGCTTCAACGCCCGCTCGATGAAGTCCTTGAAGTTCTGATCGACAAGGTCGCGGACATATTCACAGGTGTCGTACCTCTCCAGGATCCACGGAGCGAACGAACCGAGATACTTCGACGGAGCATCGCCACGGTAAACATTCTGCACGACTGTCATATAATCGACCTTGAAATCCTTCGCGAAATCACAGGAGACCGGCTCCGGCACAAGTCCTTTAAGAAAGTCAGACATAAACATTCTTCCTAGTCTGGCCCCTCCGCCCTCGTCACCGAGGATGAATCCGGCCGAGCGCACATTTTTCACAACATTCTCACCGTCAAAGAGGCAGCTGTTCGAGCCTGTGCCCATAATCGCGGCGATTCCCGGCTTGTGGCCGCACACGGCGCGTGCGGCATCGAGAAGGTCAGAGGCATATTCCATCTCCGCTCCAGGGAACAAAGCCCTCAGGACATTGTCCAGACCTTTGGCCTGCGCCGGAACCTTCTCGCCTTCGGCGACAATCAACCCGGCGGCATAGAAATGCACCTCCGAAACACCGTCCGCAAGGCCTTTTTCCTTGAATGCGGCCACTGCCTCTCTGACAATTCCCTCGATAACTTCCTGAGGCATAGTCGCCAGATTCATTCCGACGGTACGGACATTGATTGGTTCCCTGTCCTGAGCGGCAGCGCACCAATCGGTCTTGGTGGCCCCGCTTTCAACGATTATTATCATAACGTACAGTTTTATCTGCCGCCACAGCGGAAGTTTCCCACCACAGATGGCCAACTAAATCGTACAAAGATACTTCTTTCCAATGAATATTTATAGAATCCCTATCACCAAAGTCTTATTTTTTCAACGCCTTCCTCATCACCGGCAGCATCTTGTCAACATAGCGCATCATACCAAGGTCGGTGAAGTGCACTCCATCAACAGTAGCCTCACCGTCATCTCCGATCAAACCATCGGTGGAAACGTAGTACAGCTTCTTCTCTCCAGCCTTTTTAAGTTTCTTGTAAAGAGCCAGTTGAGCTTTGTTCTTGGATGTCACTTCCTTCAACATCTTCTGATCGAACCTCGTGTGAGGGAACGTAGGATCCTCGACAAAGATCACAGGTACGTCCGGTAAAGCGTCCCTGATGATGCGGAAGAACTTCTCTCCTCTTTCGCCTATCAACTCAGCGGATGAGTTCGGCACGTAGTCAAGCACGATAAGCCCAGGATCTGAGACCTTGGTGATATATTCAGCGATCTCATAGTCCAGGTGTGCGTTGCCGCTAAATCCAAGGTTGATGACCTCTCTGTCAAGCCTCCTGCCCAGAATCGCCGTGAAAGCCATTCCGGGACGTGAAGCGCATCCTCCCTGAAGGATGCTCGTTCCGTACATCACCACAGGACGCTCAGTCTTAGGGCTTTCCACGGCCGGTGCCTCGATGACGGAGCCTTCGTCGATGCCAATCTCCAGTTCATCGATTCCGTTGTACAAAGAGAGGTACAACATATATTCCCGCATCTGAGGGAGCATATTCGCAACCAAAGTCTTGTTTTTGCGCTCCTTGTCGCGGCCTCCCCATTCAAAGCCGCTGCCGGCGAAGCGCCATCCGTCCTTTTCCGTCAGGATGTAAAGGTCAAGCCCGCTGTCGCCGGCATCTGTCATATGCGGCATATACTGTCGTGGACTCGTGGACTTCCAACGGGCGCGGATCTGCGTGGAGTTGGAGCGGAAACGGATGTAGAGACCCGCCGAATTGCGGCCGAGATTCCACAGTGGCTTCCTTATCACATCCTTGAACTCCTCCGGCAAACGTTCGTACCTGGCCGAAGTTTCCTCGATGCACTTACCGTAAAGAGGCAATGACGAAGCGTCACTATAAACAATCTTATTCTCCTGCGCGGCAGCTCCGAATCCGACAAATGCGGCCAACAAAACGCTCAGGGCAATCTTTCCGAAATTTGACATATTCATTAAAATTATTCTCAATCAACATATGCTCCCCTGCGCAGCCAATGGAAAAGTCCGTAGGCAGCAGCGGCGACGTATGCGACATAAAGCATCGTCAGCCAATATTGTCCTTCGAGGAAACACATCACCACCAGGATGATGTCCGCCACAATCCAGATTATCCAATGGTACGGAATGGACCTACCGAGCCAATAGGTCGCCACAACTGACATCATCGCAGAGGCCGCGTCCAACCAAGTGCTGGAGCCTCCCAAAGCGCGGAGCAACCATACCAGCAAGACGGTTCCGCCAATGAATATGACCGCGCTCCACAATGCTGTGGAAGCACTCATCCTGCCGAGATGGACCGTAGCTTCCTGCCCCTGGACACTCTCACCAAGCGCCCTGCTTGCCTTCCTCCATTGGTAAAGTCCCCAGAATGACATCACAACATAATAGAGATTCAGCGCCATATTCGACCAAAGATGCTGCACGGCGAATGAATATGCACACGTAAGTCCCGTGGCGATTCCGAAGTACCACATACTGTTCTTCTGAAGTACTTCCAGAACGATGTACGGAACGCCTGTGACCAGAGCGAAGATCTCGATTATCTTGATTATGTCCATAGACTGCAAAAATAGGCATTTTTACAGACATCCGGAAAGATATACAGTCTGAAATCAGCGTTTGAGCAGGCTCATCCTCCAGGTGAGACCAACGCTGGCGATCTGTTGGTCGGCAAGCAGGGCTCCCACAGGATTGCCGTTGTCTCCGAATGAGTGGCAGAACGTGGCGTGCAGGCGAACCCTCTTGTCAGCGAGCGGGAAATATTCCACTCCGCAGCCGATCCTTCCCATCGAGGTTCCCGGCATCACGCACCAGTCTCCTTCCTCGTCGAGGTCATTATGGTCAAAACTCGCCTTTCCAAAGACATTAAGCTTGTCATTGAATGAATATGCCATCTTCCCGATAAGTGTGAAGTCCCTCAGGAAAGACATCTTGTCCACGAGCGACCTGTTCATAAAGTCTGCGAACACAGTGAACTTGCCGAATGTAAAATGGTTACCCAGAGCGAGATAGTTGATGAACTTTCCTGGGAGATATTCGATCATATTCAATGACCAGATGGAATCGAAGCAGCCGTGAGAGCCGTTCCAGATCAGGTTGCAGGCGTACATATCGCTGTTTTCCTGCCGGAACGGGCTCTGGCAGAACTGAAACCGCAGCAGATCCTTCCCGCCATCAAATGAATATCCCACGTTCACTCCCATCTGGTAGCAGGCGATGTTGCTGCAATATTCAGAGAGAAAATAGATGTCAATAGGCGCAAGGTCATATTCATAGCCTCCGATCTCGACCATCTGCTTGCCGCCGGAAAAACTCCAATGATCATCAGGCCTATAGGTCAGGTAGAGGAAATCGGTGGCATTGAAGAAACTTTCGCTGCCGTGGCCTCGGTAGAGCCGCTGGCGGTAGTTATAGGAGAAATGTTCGTTGAGTTCCCCGTTTATCAGAATACTGACATTCTTGCCCTTGAACCCGCAGTTGTCCTTGACCACGTCCCCGCTCAAGTACTCCCGCTGATAGTCCACCCTGGCCTGCAGCCCTATATTCACCAAGTTACCGTCCTGTGCAGAAGCGGGCAGGATAACAAAAAGCAACAAAATCGCCGCGATAAGCGCCTTATTGATACGCATACTCAATTATGTGGTTCAAATTTTCGGTAAAATTACGCATAAAAATGATAATCCCAAACCTTTTTGGCCACCAGAGTCGTGGGGGCCAGAGTTGCGATTATGAAACCAATGATCACCGAGCCTGTCGAAGTGACCGGCAACGCCCCGCAACCAGTTGAGTGCCAATAAATGAAACATCACCAATTAGTTTTCAAGCGATTGCGGATTCCCGACCTCTAAAATTGACTGGCAGGATTTATGAATATTCTAACTGACAATCAGTTAGATACCACGGCGTTATAATCAACGGTTCTGTTTTCTATGGGAAGGTGCAATAACATAGAGTTCAACGAGATAGGACGAAGGCCAGACAGAATGGACGGAACTTTCTCTGGAATTGTCATACTAATACGGCCTTGAATATCGCGACAGAACGGTCTCTGCCAACGATTCAGTACATTATCCGTTGAACAATTTGTTCCACGGATAGTTCCCCGTAGCTTTGCCGAAGTTAAAAACCAGATTTGCTATGAAGACAAAAAATATCTATGCGGATCCCACCATCGACTTCGCGTTCAAGAGGATCTTCGGGACGGAGAGGTTCAAGGCGGCGACCATCGGGCTGCTCAACAGCATCATAAAGGACGTCAACATCGTGGATGTCTCGTTCCTCAACACGGAGATCATCCCCGAGAACAAGGATGACAAGAAGTGCGTCATCGATGTGCTCGCCACCGATGACAGGGACAACAACTTCATCGTGGAGATGCAGAACGCCAAGCAGGTGACGTTCCTGGAGAGGATGGTCTATTACACGGCCAAGGTCATCGCACAACTGGAAGGTGTGGTCGGCTCGGCGGAGTACGAGCTGCACTCCACGTACGCCATCGCCTTCCTGAACTTCGCCTCGGAGGCCGTCACGGGCATCAGCGGCAGGTACGACCTTCACTACTACACTGTTGACGAGGCCAGCGGCCACAGGCTGCCAGCCAGTCCCGAGTACCACTTCTTCGACCTCAACGCGTTCAAAAAATCCTCGAAAGGGATAACCAACGAGACGGATTATTGGCTATCTTTGCTGACGGGGTCGAAGGAGATGGACGGGATGCCTGACTGGGCCAGGGGCAACAAGGCCTACGAGGCCTATTTCGAGGCGTCCACCAGAGCAAACTTCACCCCGGAGGAAACCATTCAATACGAAAAGGATATGATGACGGAACGGGACAGGATCAACTCCATCAACTACGCAAGGTGGGAAGGGGTTCAGGAAGGCAAGGCTGAAGGCATGAAAGAAGGCAGACAGCAGACTCAGCGAGAAATCGCCGTGGCATTAAAAGCAAAGGGCATAGATGCGGAGACTATCATCTCTTGCACAGGACTGTCTGCGGAAGAGGTTGAGTCTCTTTAATTCGAAGAGCTCTACGATTGCAGGAGCCACGGCAGCAGAATCATTCTACAGCCGTGGAGGGCAAGTGACTATCAATGAATATATTAACAAATCCCCTTTAGTTGACATTGACTAAAGGGGATTTACTTATCTATTGACTGTAAGAAGCTTATGCTCCACGACAAATTTTCAGGAATCTGGAGCCGAGGCTTTTCAAGCGACCCTCCAAGTTCGAGAGCCAACTCTCTACTCTACGATGCTTGATTCCTATTAACAGTGAGTTCTCGGGTGCCGTCACTTCACTACAATCTCAGTCTTGTCGGACTTCTCGACGGTGAGGGTTCCGGCATCGATGGCTGATTTCTGGGTCGCGGTCACACTGATAGTGTTAAGATAGCAGTAAATCGAACCATATCTATTGTACTCTCTCTTGACCTGCAAAGTCTTCAATGCCGGGCAACCAGTGACATCGATTGTCGCAAGCTTCTCATAGCCATAAGAGATATAGTATGAAGAGCTGTTGGCCTTGATGGTTTCTATGCCAGTACCGGAAATAGTAAGTTGAGCGGCGTCAAGATAATCATAAGAATACCCTGTAAAGTCAACATCCTTAAGATTTTCTCCAGCCTTAAGCGAGACAAGATGCTGGATTCTGTTAATCTTCAAAGTCTTGAGAGTCCTGATAGAGGACAGGTCAAGTGACGTTGCCGTCAGACCGGCCAAAGTAAGTTCCTCAAGTTTAGGGAAGGCCTCCAATCCTGTCAGATCCTGAATGTTGATGGTATTCCAGCTACTTGTGCTTGAGATATTGAGAGATGTTCCCACAAGTCCTTGCTCCAGAAGCTCACACTCATCGCTGCTCTCATCGCCAAGAATCCAACCGAGTTCTGTAAGTTTCGTACGGAGTACCGCATCAGGAATATTCACAAGAACAGGATTCGGATTCTGCTGCTTGATGGTATATCTGACATATTCAGTGCTTCCTTTTGAAATCTTCACCGTATATGAGCGGCTTGCCGCGGCTTCATCCAGATGAATCTTCAGCGTCTTCTCCGTAAGGCCATCAGCGTCTGTCGCGCCTACAGTCTCTCCGGCATTAGTCATCCAGCCCGCAAGATCAACATCATAGTCAATATTCGTCTTCATCTTAAGTTCGACATCTCTTGAGGCAAGGTCATACACAACCCTGTTACCCTCAACGATGAGAGTGTCACGCTGAGCCTGGATAAATTTGACATTGATTGACTTACCTTCACCTTTGATCGTGATGACAGACTCCCTGCTCTTGAAGAGCTTGGACTTTTTCACATTGAACTGGAGCATTGTCATCCCGAAAGCATCAGATCTCTGCGAGAATGAAATCCAATCAGCACCGTCTCCGGAATATTCAAATTCAAGATCTGGGACATTGGTGTCAAGCTTGACATTGGCCGAACCTCCGTTGCAGACAACAGCCACTTCTTCCTCCGACTTGAGATCCACCACGTATGCAGGTGTGGAAGTGACAATGATCTTCTTCACGGCCGAACCGGTAAACACCTTGAATGATGCCTCCTGAGCAGATTTGCTGTTGCTTGGCTCAGCCGTGAAAGTGATTGTCGCACCATCCTTACCTTCCGTTGCGGAAGGTGTCACCCAATCACAGAGACCGGAAAGCCTCCAATCGCCGGAACTAGTGATTTTCAAATCCATCGTTCCGCCGTCAGGGCCGAACTTAAGTGTGTCGGCTGACGTGGCGATACTGTCGTGAACGACGATATTATCATCTTTATCCGTACAGCTGAACAGAATAAGCGCAGCTGAAGCGAGAATCAATATGTATTTTTTCATCATTTATCCTAATTACAGTTAAAAAGGCTTTGTTTCAAGAGACTGGGTGGCAGGATAATATACCTCCGGCGTGACGAGCCTGCTGCCGTACAGACCTTCAGCAAGATTGCTCAGGGAATTAAAATGGCTTTTGCTGCCTTGGTTGTTTGCAGCCCATGGGGCGAACACCATATAGTAACCATATTCACTATTAGCAATAGATTTAGCTCCACTTACCGAGATAGACCCTCCACGAGCCATTTCTGTTGACTGACCTGAACAGTTGGCAAGAGTCATTCCAGCTCTCGGGCGTCCGCTGCCGCCATAGTTCGCCACAGCGATATCAAGCCATGATCCGGCAGG
This sequence comes from bacterium, assembly GCA_963596515.1. Classification (GTDB taxonomy): domain Bacteria; phylum Bacteroidota; class Bacteroidia; order Bacteroidales; family UBA932; genus Cryptobacteroides. Next base: position 4,499 of record CAVBMN010000061.1, on the reverse strand, counting down.
AATGCCATCCACATAGTCCGAACCTCCCATAGAACCGTACTGGAATGTCGTGACATATTTGTCAGGCATAGCCTTCTTAGTCTCGAACATCAGACGGGAGCCAGCCTCGGTGGAGTGCCGTGCAAACAATGGATTGCTGAGATCCGGTGAACTTGAATATTCATCATCGAAGTTCACTCCGTCCAGATTGTAGGCGTAGCACATCGCGGCGATCTTCTGGGCGAAGTCCTTAGCTCCGATTTCGGAGAGCTGGGCGAGGCCGGACTCATCGTGGTTGCCAAGAAGACCGAGGATAACCTTGATGCCGTGCTTGCGGAGAGGCTGGAGAACCTCCTCGTTGTGGGCGAGGATGTAGGTCACCTGCGGGTTCGTGTAGATGTAAACCTCACCTTTCTCCCTGTCATAGTTGATGTTGGCGGCGAAGAGAACCAGATAGTTCACCAGATAGCGGCCGTCTTCCATCCTCCACTGAAGGGCGTTCAAAGGATTGGTGTCATTCACCTCGAAATAGAAGAACGTTTCTTTCTCGCCTGGTTTTCTCTCGGCGAGACCGTCACCGGCAAGGTTCTTCACGAGATAGACGCAATGGGACTCGCTCTTGGAAATCGAGACACCGTCAGTCGTGGTCACGGCCCTCAGGGGCAGAAGATAGGTCTGATCCGCCTCAAAATTCACCGTGTCAAGCGCAGGGATCACAAGGTCCAATGAATATGAAGCCTTGTCATCCGGAGCCATCACGATCTTTCCATCGTTCTGGAGCTGAATCCTGTCGGCAGGATAGAGTTTGAAAGATGTGCCGTGAACCTCGTTATATTCATCAAGATAGTCGGCATCGAAAGAGATTGTCACATCGACACCTTTCTTCGGTGTCCTCGGAAGACTGAACTCCACGGATGTGGTAAAGTCGTTCTTGCGAAGCTCGACTATCGTGCTGGTCTTGCCGTTCGACGCGTCACGGACTGTGCCCTTGAGGATGTCGATATTCTCATACTGAGACTCGTCAAAGGTACCGATCTGAATGTCATCCGTACAGGAGGCAAGAGCCGCTACTGAGCAGATGGCGGAGACCGCAAGAATATTCAAATATATTTTTTTCATCTTAATTATCAGTTATTTGCAATTAATTACGGAAGAGATACTTTAGTCCAGCCAGGAACAGAATCGACGGTAAGGTCGTTGCCGTTCACGCTATAGTCCTTGATCTTGTTGCCTGCGCCTTCATCGAATTTCCAGTAGGCCACCAGTCCGTCGGACTCTGGATCCACTGTGTAGAAATGCGTCGGAGCGTTGATCTCATCAGCCGAGAGGGTCTTGTTCCAGATTCTCACCTCAGCGATCTTTCCGTCAAGGTAACGGTCAGCGGCATAAGAATAGCCTATCCAGAAGCAACGTTCAGCCACCTCGCCATCAGTATGGGCAGCACCGAGACTCACAGACATCTTGCCACAGTTGCCAGAGAGTTTTTCCACGCCATTGTAATATACCTTGACGGCACCATTGCTGAATGTCACAGCGATGTGGTACCATTTTCCTGTCTCGAACTGGAGATCACTGCTGGTAAGATTACGTGAGCAAGCCACCTGAAGCTGGTTGTCTGGCACTCCAGCATCACCGACACGGAGAAGGAAGTTGCCCTCGATTCCCATAATCGTGGAAATCTGACGGCCGAACTTGTTGAAGTTCACGAGACACTCAAGGGTGAAGTTGGACATATAGTTAACAATACTTCCATCCTTCCAGCTTGGGTAAGCCCGGTTCTCGGCAAGATCAGCGACAACATTGACCAGAGCCGCTCCCTTGAACACATAATAGACGGCTGTCTTTGAATCCAGCGGATCAATTCCCTGGATGTCAGTCAATTTGACTGGCATAACATACACCAATTCACGGTCGAGCTGATCGAGATCCGTGAATGTGATCGAAACTTCAGGAGAAACATTGGCTCCTTTGGAGATTTTCATCACCGGGTCAGAGATCTCGCACATCTCCGAAGGGAGGATATTCGCGGTCTCGTCATAGTACGCCTGCTTGTAGGTGTCCAGAAGTTCCGGAGCCGCGACAAGTTTGGCTGTGATGTCACATTCGGCCTCAAGGGCGGTGCCGATGGTAAGGCTTCTTGTCACATCGACCTTGGAACCGGTCTGCTTCACGAGAATCTCATCCGTGGAAGCCGAAGCGTTCAGATAGAGCTTGTTGTCGAAATGATGCTCGTCCATCTTCTCGCTTTCGGTCTGACATCCCGGCAGAACAAGCGCGGAGGCCAGAAGAACGATGCTGTATTTCAGAATATTTTTCATTGTCATCATTAATTAAGCGGTGAAGGGTTCATAACCGAAATGGCCTTGCGGACATTCGGATAAACGAACTGGATGTTATAGTAGTCATTCTGCACATTCGAGATGCAGATACCGGCCTTGGAGAACTCTGAAGTCTTTTGGGTTGCCCAATAAGCGGCTCCTGTGATAGCGGTCAACTGTGCGCCATTGTCATCCTTGTCGATGAATGTGCCATTGGTATCGCCCGGATCCGTCATTGACACAGTGGTCACACCTATGACGAACTTGTCGGAAGGGATATTCCCGAACCTAAGAGCCTGGTTCACAAGGTATGAGAAGCCATAGACATTCTGCTGTGATTCCGCCGGAATGATGATGTAGTCGGTGCCTTCAATCAAGGATGTGTCCTCGCTAAGGAGATACTGAGGAGTGCCTTCGTAGAAGAACAAGGCTTCCGGATTGGCCTTTCTCCATTCACGGATTCCGCCGAGGAAGGCTTCCTGACTCTCAAGAAGGGCAGGTTTGTTCTCATCCTTGACACTCAACGGGTTGATGCTGGTGAACGAAACGTTCAGGCCATCGTAGGCATATTCAGTGAAATATTCCAGCCGGGCGGCGACAGCGTCCTTGACATAAGGATTCTGAGCCACCAGAGTGTCGGCGGGATCGACCGGAGCGGGTTCTTCGCCCTCGGCAGGGGTGGTCTCGGGATGCTCTGCGTTCCACTGTTCCACATAAGCCTTGTAGTCGGAGACGATGTCGGCATAACTGATCTCGTACAGGACCTTCATTCCTTTCTCGGAGCGCACTTCTGCCATCTCATTCTGAATCTCTTCGCTGAGGTTGTCAGGGGTCATAAGGATCACATAGTCAATGCTGTCTGGAAGGGCGTTCAAATGCTCTGCCTGACCTGCCGGAGCGGTCGGCTTGTTGTCGAACTTGCCGATCACGACCTTGTGGTCACTCTCACGGTAATCCCTCAAAGACTGGGTGTAACGCTCGTACAGAGCCGGATTGTCAGTCTTCAGATCGGGATATTTTATCTTGAGACTTTCCGTCTCGGTCCAGTCGGAGCAGGACGCAAGCAGCATCGCCGCCGCAACCCCGAGAACGGTATTCGTCAAATTTATCTTTATCATTGCCAATGAATATATTAGTGTTAGTTCTTGTAATATGGGTTGTCCGGATTGCAGTCGAACCACAGACGGGTGCTCATATTGTCCGCTCCGCCGAGAAGCGTACTGACAGCGGCCTGATAGTTCTCGGTGTTGGACACGGCCTCGTTCGTAGGATAGGCCATACGTCTCGCCCCCTTGCGGGAATCCACGACACCATTGCTCTTGTTTCCGGCATCGGTGGCTGGAATAAGCGTAGGGTAACCGGTCCTTCTCCAATCTGACCAAGCCTCGTTGCCGAGCAGCCAGTTCGCGATCCATTTCTGGGTGATGATCCTCTCTTGCTTCTCAGCTGTGGAAGCGGCCTCGTCCCAAGCGATAGTGACCGTGGAAAGCGTCTCTGGATAGGTGTTGGAACCGGAAGGATCCGTGTAGGTTCCCGGAACGCTGGTGTTGTCGGCGATGTAGGCGGAGGCGTTGCCGACTCCCCACTGCTCGAACGAAAGCTCGATTCCCTTCTCGTAGAAATCCTTGGCGGAGCCCCCCATATCGTAGCCGAAGACAGCCACGGCCTCAGCCTCAAGGAAAGCCACCTCGGCGGCGTTGATCCAGCAGACAGGGTCGGTGACCTGAAGGGTGAATCCGGAGAACTTGTGGCCGATCTTGCCTTGGTCAGGAATGGTTATGCCTCTTCTCATACCGACATATTCATAGCCATCCCACTCGCCCTTGGTGAAGTAGGCGGCGCGGCGAGGGTCATTGTAGCCGTTCATGTAGCAGATGATGTCGGCGGCGACGTGTGAGTCTCCGGCGGATGTGCCGCAGGTTGTACCGTCATCGTGGGTCTTCACCTTGTTATATTCAACAGCCACCTTGATCGGGTTGCCGTCGGTTCCCCAAGTGGAGAATCTGGCGTTCTCATCGTTGGAAGTGATGACTCCGACCTCGTTCTTCACTGCGGACTCAGCCATTTCCTTGGAAAGGGCAGGATTCGCATAAGAGATGCGCATCGCAAGCCTGAGTTTCAATGAGTTGGCAAGTTTGATCCAATTTTCGACCTTGCCACCGTAAACAGCGTCGGCATCAGCGGCGAAGTTGTTCGTGCGGT
>CAVBMN010000060.1:0-15378 GCA_963596515.1 bacterium | reverse complement strand
GGTATTACAGCGGATGGTACGACCCGTGGTACTGGGATCCTTGGTACTACAGCGGATGGTACGGAGGTTGGTATGGTGGCTGGTACGGCGGATGGCACGATCCGTGGTACTACGGAGGATGGGGCTACGGTCATCATCACCACGACCACGACTTTTTCGGTCCGGGAAGCGGCAGAGTCTATACGCCACGCCTGTCCACAACCGGCTCCAGCAGGAGAAGCGGGATCGGCTCCTCGTCAAGGAGCGCCGGAGTGAGAAGCTCATCAATGACTCGATCCAGAAGCAGCGTAGGATCGACAAGATCCTCAATGTCAGCGTCGGCCACAACAAGGTCTTCAAGCATCGGCGGACGCACAAGCGGAACAAGGTCATCGATCTCTTCGGTGAACAGAACCGCATCCTCTTCTGTAAGGTCTTCGTCAGCCAGGTCGTCATCTGTCAGGTCATCGGCTGACAGAGCGTCCTCAGTACGGTCATCAGTGGGAAGTACGGTCAGATCCAGCGGTTCATCCTCATTCGGAACCTCAACCGGATCTTCCTCCGTAAGGTCATCCTACGGCAGTAGCCGTTCATCATCTTCGTCATCGTCAACGATGTACTCAAGACCGGCAAGCAGTAGCAGAAGTTCAAGCGGAACGACTTCAGGAGGCTACTCATCAGGTAGTTCCAGCAGGAGTTCTTCAGGAAGCTACAGATCCTCAGGATCTTCCTACAGATCTTCATCCAGCAATGATTATTCTTCCGGCTCGACGAGAAGTTCCAGCGGTTACTCCACAAGCAGGAGTTCAAGTTCATATTCTTCCGGCAGTTCAAGCCGTAGCAGCAGCTATTCTGGGGGCGGGTTCTCCGGCGGCGGATCATCCAGAAGCTCAGGCGGATCCTACGGCGGTGGCGGCGGCTCAAGAAGCGGCGGAGGAAGAAGGTAACCATTAAAAATCAATTGAAATGAGAAAGGCAATATTCACTGCGCTTTTGTCATTGACCGCGATTGCGGCCGGGGCGCAGACAATGTACGATGGGCTGACATTCAGCCAGAACAACTACTACGGAACAGCACGGTCGATCGGTATGGGCAATGCGATGACGGCTGTCGGTGGGGATCTTGGTTCAATAGGAATCAACCCTGCGGGATCGGCTGTGGCTGGATATTCCCAGTTCACGATCACGCCGAACCTGACGATGAGCGCGATGAACGCTTCCTATAGCGCCTACCCTATCGGCAATGTGGACAAGTTCACAAATGAGCAGGGAAAGCAACTGACACGGTTCTCCCTGCCGAACTTTGGAGCGACATTCAATTGGAACACCGGCAACAGAAGCGGGCTGAAATCAATCACCTACGGAATTGTTGTCAACGGGACAAACAATTTCACCAGCAAAATGCTGGCAGGTGGGCAGAATGACAAGACCAGTTACCTCGGCGCAATGGCTGTGGGAGCGGACGGATTCCATATGGATTTTTTGAACGGCTACCTTGACGGTAAAGGGAACAAAATTGACATTTGGGACAACGCATATTACGAGAATGACGACAGGAATATGCCGGCTCCTTGGAACACCATTGTGAACGCCCAGGGCGGAGCGATCGCAAACTACGGCAGCGACATAGACCCAAGTTATCCATACCGGTACATCGCGGCGACAGAAAGATATTATCCTATCACAGAGCAAGATGTCAACAACGGAGATTACATCCTGGGGAAAGGGGAATACATCGAAGATGGTTATGTTCTGGACGAAGACGGGAACGGTGTCTATAATGTGTATATGGGTGGTCCGTTGAACCAGGCTTACGGGCGCACGGTCACCGGCAGCAAGTACGATGTGCTGTTCAACGTCGGCTTCAACTTCAGCGAGACTTTCTTCGTCGGAGCGAATCTGGGGATAACATCGCTGAACTACAATTATGACGAATATTTCAAAGAGGCGGCCGTGAATCCAGATGATTTCCTCACTGAATTCGAGAAAGGCAACACCTACTTCAGCGACTACCGTACTCGCTACTCCTCCACAGTTGACGGAAGCGGAGTCTATGGAAAGTTCGGATTCCTGTGGAGACCTATTGACGGCATCCGCGTGGGAGCAGCCGTACAGACTCCTACAATTATGAAGATCAACGAGCGTTGGTGCCAAGATGTAAGCGTTAACTATACTGACGCACAGTACAACGGGTCGGCCCAGACTCCGGAAGGAGAATATTCCTACAGGATACGTTCACCGTACAGACTCAATGCCGGAGCGGCGTTCACATTCGCTGGAATGGCCCTGATCAGCGCCGACTATGAGATGACGGACTACCGCACGATGAAGTTTATGAGCAAGGATGGAGGATGGAATGATGATAGCTACAGAGATTTGAATGATGAGATCCGCGACTGTATGGGTGTGTCGCATATGGTAAGGGTCGGTGCGGAATTCAAGCCGGTTCCGGAATTTGCAGTGCGCGCTGGCTACAACTTCACCACGACTCCTGAATATACCTACAACGGGAACGAAAAGATCAAATTGAATGACAGGATAAACTCATTCTCTGTTGGCCTTGGATATTCATCAAACGGATCGTTCTTCGCAGATATCGCCGCAAGGCTGATGATGCTGTCGGATGAATATATCTCCCCTTACGCCGACTATATGGATGTCAAGTCTCCGATGATTCTCAACAAAAGGGACATCTACAGCATCACCGCGACTTTCGGCTGGAGGTTCTAAAGTTTCTTAAGATAGGAGATTGAATCCGGACCTTCATTGAACAGAAGATCCATAATTGAAAGATTCGGAACGAAACCGTACTTTCGGGCAAAGACCTGGAAGTACGGTTTTTCCAGATTCAGGTCTTTCAGGATGTTGTCCGGGCGTTTTGGATGGATGAGTTCACGATAGTCCATCCCGTAGCGGCCCGTGTCCACAGGGACCTCACGGGAACGGACAGGAACATATTCATCGGTCATCCTCAGGTCCACCGAGATGCCGGTCTTTCGGAGGAAGAATTTAATCAGTTGGAAATCAAGGTCGAACAATGTCTCCGGTTGCGAGTCCAGAATGGAGAAGAGCTCGTCCTTGTAATATTCAAAATAAGCTGAAGATTCGTAGGCCGACGCAATCGCCCGTTCGGTACGGATCAGCCAATGTGTCGAGTAGTCCACCTTGATCTCGGTGATCGGCAGTTCGTGGGTGCCGCTTTCGTGGACAATCGGGAAATTCAGGCTTTGCGGACCATCGGCGGCATAGTAACGGAACCGATTCCTCCAGGACTGCTTCTGATAATGCTCGCTAGCCTCAAGGTAAACGACAGAAGGCTTCACCCTGTCCGGAGACAAGATGAAGTCTTTAGCCATCAATGCGAAATAGCTGACCGGCGGAAACCAGGCCACACTCAGCAGCACGTCCGCCTCTCCGGCACTATTCAAATTCTCCCTTCTCGTGGGAGTCGTTTGCCCTGATGATTCCACGCTTCGAGCTTCTGATGAAATTCAGGATCGTGTCACGCTCCTCGCTCTGAGGGAATCCGGCCTCGACCTTGGCGCAGCCGTCGGTGATGTTATAACCGGAGAAATAGATCGTGTCGTAGATGTCCTTGATGTTGCGGATGACATCGGATGAGAATCCGCGGCGGCGGAGTCCGACGATGTTCACACCTGAATAGCAGATCGGGTCGCGCCCGCAAAGAACGTAAGGAGGGATGTCCTTGTTGATCTTGGACATACCACCGACCATCGCGTGGCAGCCGATCTTGGAGAACTGGTGAGCCTTGGCACCGCCTCCGACAATCGCCCAATCGTCAACTACGGTCTCGCCCGCTATGCCGACAAAACTTACGAGGATGCAGTGGTTACCGACAACACAATCGTGTGCGACGTGAACGTAAGACATCAACAATGTGTTGCTACCGATCTTGGTCACGCACTTGCCGCTGGCCTTTGTGCCACGGTTGATCGTCACGCACTCGCGGATGGTGACATTGTCGCCGATCTCAACGTAAGTGACCTCACCTTCATATTTAAGATCCTGAGGAATGGCTCCGACAACGGCGCCAGGGAACACCTGACAGTTCTTTCCCATCTTCACGTATGGATATATCATCGCGTGTGGATGGATCTTGCAGCCGTCACCGATCTCGACATCATCATCGATGAACGCGAACGGACCGATTTCAATGTTGTCGCCGAGTTTCGCCTTAGGGCTCACTGACGCTAATGGTGAAATTGTGTTCATATCTATTACTTTTCTGATTTCTCACGAATGGCAGCCGCCGCCTTGGTGTTGATTGTGTGTCCTGGCTTGAATGCGGTCACCTTGGCTTTGAGATAACCTCCGGAAAGCCTCAGGTCTCCGATAAGATCCAGTAGCTTGTGCCTTCCGCACTCATTCGGGAAGTGGAGCTTGAGGTTGTTGAGATAGCCGTTGTCATTTATGGCGAGCTCCGGCACATTGAAAAGTTCCGAAAGTCTCTCGACCTGTTCCGGCTGGACCGGATGCTCAACGATCACGATAGCATTATCGACATCTCCACCCTTGACCAGATTGTTCTGGAACAAGTACTCTATCTCGTGGAAGAAAACGAATGTACGGCACGGTCCGATCTCTTTGGCATAGTCAGTTGACTCATCCCAATGAGCGGTCTGAACCCCGAGGACCTTTGAGCCGAAGTCAACGGTAATGTCCATTGACGGAGTATCGTCCGGGGTGATCCTCACGAACGAACCGGTCTTCTCATCTCGGATCTCGATCTCTTCCGGAACAGTGACATATTTTCTTTCGGCTTCCTGCTCCTTGAGTCCGTCCTTGGCGATGGCCTCGACATAGTAACGCGCGCTGCCGTCAAGGATAGGAACCTCAACATTGTCAATATCAATGATGGCGTTGTCAACCCCCATACCTGTAAGAGCTGACATTATATGTTCGATCGTGGCAACAGTGGCCTCTCCTTTGGAGATTGTGGTGCTTCTCGCTGTGGAAGACACATTCTCGGCAAGAGCCTCGACAAACGCGGATTCTCCAAGATCCACTCTATGGAATACGATTCCAGTGTTCTCCGGAGCCGGCTTGAGAATCATAGTCGAAATCCTTCCGGTGTGAAGTCCCTTGCCGTGGAACTCATATTCACCCGCAAGGGTTCTTTGCTTATAAGAAGTCATAATCTAACTTTTGCAGGCTGCGTAAAATACAGCAGTCTGCAAAGATAGCAATGAAATTTTGAATATTCAAGGATTAACCCGTCACTTAGTTGCCATCGGCTGCTATTCCTCGCCTTGACGCTTGAAAACAGCATAGCTGCGGAGGTAGTTCTTGAGCGGAAGAGCCGGAGAGCCAAGGAACACCTGGCCTGACTTACGAATATTCCCGATCACTCCGCACTGAGCCCCGATCGTGGTGTTGTCGGCGATATTCAGATGTCCCGCTATGCCGACCTGGCCCGCCAGGATGCAGTTCTTGCCGATCTTTGTGGAACCTGCGATGCCGCATTGGGCGGCCATCACGGTGTTGTCGCCAATCTGGACATTGTGGGCTATCTGGCAGAGATTGTCGATCTTCACGCCGTTGCCGATGATTGTGGATTCCATCTCGGACTTGTCGATGGTCGTGCCGGCACCGATCTCCACATTGTTGCCGATCACCACGTTACCGATGTGTTCAATCTTCTCCCAAGTGCCGTCCGGAAGCGGGGCGTTGCCGAAACCGTCGGAACCAATGACGGCGTTGGCGTGTATGATCACGTTGTCACCGATGACCATCCCCGGATAGATGACTACCCCTGGATAGATGATGCAGTGCGAGCCGATCACAGTGTTGTCACCGACATAGACATTCTCGTAGATCTTGGTGTAATCCCCTACCTTGGCGTGATGTCCGACGTAAGAGTGGCTGCCGAGATAAACCTTTTTACCGAACTTTGTGGTCAGGAACCAGGACGAGCGGAATCCTCTGTGCCTCTTGTCCGTGCGCCTCTGCGTGGAGACATATTTCAGAAGGTCGGCCAAGGACTTGTAAGCGTCATCGACCTTGACCATCGTCGAGGTCACAGTCTCTTTCGGAGCGAAATCCTTGTTGACCAGCAGGATGCTGGCCCTGCAAGTGTAAACATATTTCTCGTACTTCGGGTTGGCGAAAAAGCACAACTGTCCTGGTTTTCCGTGCTCGATCTTGGCGAATGACGTGACTGTCGCCTGCGGGTCACCCTCAACGGTTCCCTTGAGCACCTGAGCCAATTGCTTTGCGGTAAATTCCATCTTTATACTGGCGATTTTAATCTACAAATTCAATACGGTCTGCAAAGAAAGCAATTTATTTTCATATTTACTAAAATATCCTTATCTTTGCATTGTTGTGAGAGATAGGAGGACGAAAGCGTCTCCTATCTTTTGTTTTGTAAAACCAGGATTTTATGCGGAAAGAACAGATAATCTCCGGCATCGAGGAGGCCGTGAAAGCCCGTGGGTGCTTCATAGTGGATGTGACAGTCAGCAATGACAATGACATAGTGCTCACCATAGAGAAAGAGTCGGGAGATATGGACCTTGAGGATTGCGTCAGCGTGAACGACGCTTTTCTGGCGGCTTTCGACAAGGATGTGGAAGACTATTCCCTCACCGTCACCTCGGCGGGTCTCGACCAGCCGTTCAAGGTGCTCAAGCAATATGAGAAAGCGATAGGCTCGGCTGTGGAGGCAAGGCTGAAAGGAGGGAAGAAGATAATCGGAGTCCTCACAGGGGCGGATGAGACGGGAATATGCCTGAGATATTCACAGAAAGAGGCTGTTGAAGGCAAGAAGAAAAAGGAACTCGTGGAGCACGAGGACCGCATCGGATTCGGGGAGATCAATTCCGTGTCACCGCATATTGTTTTCAAGAAATAAAAGAATATAAGAATATCAAAAATGGAAAAGAAAGAAGAAATCACTCTGATTGACGCCTTCAAGGACTTCAAGGAAGAGAAGAACATCGACAGACCTGTGATGATGGGTGTGCTCAAGGACGTGTTCCTCACACAGATCGCCAAGACTTACGGTTCGGCCGACAACTTCGACGTCATCATCAACGTTGACAAGGGAGACTGCGAGATCTACCAGAACTTCGACATCGTGGAAGAGGTGGAGAACCCTAACACCCAGATCACTCTTGAGCAGATCAAGGCAGAGACCGGGGACGATGACTACGAGATCGGGGATGTTTACACCAAAAAACTTTCCCTCTCGTCTTTCGGTAGAAGAGGAATCCTGAACATCAGGCAGAACCTTCAGGGAAGGATTATGGACATCGACAAGGCCAACATATTCAAGGCCTATTCCGACAAGGTCGGCGAGATATTCACTGGTGAGATCTACCAGACTTGGTCGAAGGAGGTCATCATCCTTGACGATGACAACAACGAACTGCATCTGCCTAAGGCCGAGCAGATTCCGGGAGAGAGGTTCAAGAAGGGGGACACTATCCGCGCGATCATCAAGACCGTGGAGATGAAGAACAACACCACTCCATACATCACTCTTTCCAGGACATCCAATGAGTTCCTTGAGAAACTCTTCGAGCACGAGGTCCCGGAAATATTCGATGGCCTCATCACCATCAAGAAGGTTGTCCGTGTCCCTGGTGAGCGCGCCAAGGTGGCGGTAGAGTCCTACGATGAGAGGATCGACCCGATCGGAGCCTGCATCGGTGTGAAGGGATCCAGAATCATCGGAATCGTCCGCGAGCTCCGCAACGAGAACATCGACGTGCTCCAGTGGACGAACAACACACAGCTTCTCATCCAGAGAGCCCTCAACCCGGCAAGGGTCTCATCAATCGACCTTGGAAACTCGGACGAGGACAAGATCAAGGTTTATATGCAGCCTGATGAGGTCAAGAAGGGGATCGGCCGCGGTGGCTGCAACATCAAACTGGCCGGAATGCTTGTCGGCAGGGAGATCGAGGTTTGGAGAGAGCTTCCTAAGGACGAGGCGCAGGAAGAGGAGGACGTGCTCCTCAGCGAGTTCAGCAACGAAATCGACCAGTGGGTCATCGACCGTCTGGAGGCCATCGGATGCGACACAGCGAAGAGCGTGCTCGCCTTCACACCTGAAGACATCGCCAAGAGGGCCGATCTTGAGGACGAGACCGTGGCTGAGGTGTTCAGGATTCTTAGGGCCGAATTTGAGGAATAGTCTTTCGACGGACAGTTTCCTTACGACGGACAGTTAATAATTTAAAGGGGTTGAATATGGCAGAAATCAGACTAAACAAGATAATAAGAACTTACAATATCGGACTTCAGAACCTTGTCGATTTTTTAGGCAGCAAGGGTGTTGAGGTCGAAGCCAATCCGAACGCGAAGATCTCGGACGAGCTCCTTCCGGCCATCGAAAAGCAGTTCGGAAAGGACTTGGAGCTGAAACAGGCATCGGAAAAAGTTGACATCAAGCTCAACGAGATTCTGGAGAAGACCTCCAAGAAACAACAGGAAAACATCAAAGAGGAAGAAGAGGAGCCAGTCAGGGAGACTGTCATCAAGACAACCATCTTTACCCCGGTCGAGGCTAAACCGGAGCCGGAGCAAGCACAGCCGGAACCTGAGCCGCAGCCTGAGGTCAAGCCAGAGCCAGTGCCTGAAGTAAAGGCACCGGTAGTGGAATCCGAGAAGGAACCTGTGCAGGAAGTTGTTCCTGAGCGGAAGCCGGAACCTGAGCCAAGACCGGTCCAGGAGGAAACCGCTGCCGTGAAAGAAGAGAAGACTGAGGCACCGGTGGCGGAGCCTAAGCCAACGAACCGGCCACAGGAAATGGACAAGAAAGCCGAGCCCGTCAAGGAAGCCGCTCCCGCGCCAACAACCCCGGTGGCGGGAAAAGAGAACCGAAACGGTGAGAGGCAGATGAGCAAGCACGAAAGAAGGCAGGCGGCCAGACAAAGAGAGGAACAGCAGGGTAAGGCCAAGCATCAGCAACCGCAGCAGCCGCAGCAGCCACAACAGCCTCAGGTCAAAGAGGAGAAACCCGCTACTGAAAGTTCGACACCAGGACTCAAGGTTCTCGGAAAGATAGACCTGTCCCAGTTCGAGCCCAAAAAAGGAAACAAGAAGAGGGAGAGGATCGCCAAGGGAAGCCAGAAGGTCGATGTGACAAAGGAAGGCAAGCAGGCGGACAACAGTTCCGCACGCAAGGACAAGAACAAGAACGCCAAGCAGGCTCAGGAACAGGGCAAGGGCGGAAAGAAGCGTAACCGTGGAGCGGACCGCTTCAAGCCGGCTATGACCGAGGAGGAGCAGGAGGCGATGCAGAAGGAAATCCAGAAGCAGGTCAAGGAGACCTACGCCAGGATGAACGACAACAAGAAGAACAACTTCGGAGCCAAGTACAGAAAGGAGAAGAGGGAGCAGGCCGCGGCCAAGTCCCAGGAGGAGATGGCACAGGAGATAGCCGAGAAGAAGGTTCTCAAGGTCACCGAGTTCGTCACCGCCAACGACCTTGCGACCCTTATGAACAACACTCCAGTCAACGAGGTGATCAAGGCTTGTATGGAGCTCGGTATGATGGTGTCCATCAACCAGAGGCTTGACGCGGAGACCCTTGTGCTTGTCGCTGAGCAGTTCGGCTACAAGGTCGAGTTCGTCACCGCCGACCTCACCGAGGAAATCGAGGGGAACAGCGAGCAGGCCGACCGCGAGGAAGACCTTGTGCCAAGGCCACCTATCATTACGGTGATGGGTCACGTTGACCACGGTAAGACTTCGTTGCTCGACTATATTCGCAAGTCAAACGTCATCGCCGGAGAAGCGGGAGGCATCACCCAGCACATCGGTGCCTACAACGTGAAGCTTCCTGACGGCAGAAGGATCACCTTCCTCGACACCCCTGGCCACGAAGCCTTCACCGCTATGCGTGCCCGTGGAGCCCAGCTCACCGACCTTGCGATCATCATCATCGCCGCCGACGACGCTGTGATGCCGCAGACTGTCGAGGCCATCAACCACGCACAGGCGGCAGGAGTGCCGATGGTGTTCGCCATCAACAAGATCGACAAGCCAGGCGCTCAGCCGGAAAGAATCTACCAGCAACTGGCACAAATGAATATCCTCACGGAGGCGTGGGGCGGAAAATACCAGTGTCAGGAAATATCAGCAAAGAAAGGCCTCAACGTGGACAAGCTTCTTGAGAAAGTGCTTCTTGAGACCGATCTCCTTGATCTCAAGGCGAATCCGAACAAGAACGGTGTCGGAGCTGTCATCGAGTCATCCCTTGACAAGGGACGTGGCTATCTCGCCACCGTACTCGTACAGGACGGAACCCTCAAGACTGGAGATATGGTGCTGAGCGGCAGCTATTACGGCCGCGTGAAGGCTATGTTCAACGAGCGCGGACAGAAGGTCAAGGAGGCTGGTCCGTCAACCCCGGTTTCCATCCTCGGTCTCAACGGGGCACCGAGCGCCGGTGACAAGTTCAACGTGATGAGCGATGAGAAGGAGGCTAAGGCCATCGCCAACAAGCGTGAGCAGCTGCTGCGCATCCAGGGCATCAAGACCCAGAAACATATGACCCTTGAGGAGATCGGACGAAGGATCGCCATAGGCAACTTCAAGGAGCTTAATGTTATCGTGAAAGGTGATGTGGACGGTTCAGTCGAGGCACTCTCCGACTCCCTCATCAAACTCTCGACCGAGCAGGTACGTGTGAATGTTATCCACAAGGCCGTGGGAGCGATTTCCGAGTCCGATGTGATCCTCGCCGAGGCTTCAGATGCCGTCATCATCGGATTCCAGGTACGTCCTTCGACCGATGCGAGAAAACTGGCTGACGAGCAGGGAATCGAAATCCGTCTGTACTCCGTCATCTACGATGCGATCAACGATGTGAAGGACGGTATCGAGGGTATGCTTGAGCCGATCAAGAAGGAGGAGATCACCGGAACCGCCGAGGTCAAGCAGACCTTCAAGATCTCCAAGGTCGGTACGATCGCAGGATGTCTTGTCAGGGACGGCAAGATCTCGAAGACGGCACAATGCAGACTTATCAGAGATGGTATCGTGGTTTATACCGGAGAACTTGCCTCACTTAAGAGAGGCAAGGACGATGTGAAGGAAGTCTCCGCCGGAATGGAGTGCGGTATCGGCATCGACAAATTCAACGACCTGAAGGTCGGCGACAGCATCGAGGCGTTCGTTATCACCGAAATCAAACAGACGCTTGACTAAAAAGACTGAATCTTAAGAAGGCTGGCGATGATTTGCCAGCCTTTTTTATTAAGTCGCTTCGACAAGCTCAGCGACCGAATAGACTAGTCACTGAGCTTGCGGTTGCTGAACACGTGGATGCTGAGCCCGTCGAAGCATCGAAGTGACCTAACATACTCCATTAAGCAGATGGTAGAGTTTTATGGTGCGGACAGCCTCAGCGACATCGTGGACGCGGAGGATGTCCGCTCCGTTTTGCAAGGCGATGAAGTCGGCGACCTGAGTGGCAGGCAAGGCATCGGCCGGGGTTATGCCCAAAGGTCTGAACAAAAAGCTCTTGCGTGAAAGACCCACGAGAATCTCCTTGCCGAACTCCTGAAGCACGGACATCTCACGAAGCAACTGCCAGTTCTGCTCCACAGTCTTGGCGAAACCGAATCCAGGATCCAAGATCCAATCCTTCACACCGTGCCTGTCTGCCTCGGCGGCGATCCCGACAAAGAACTCACGGACAGCCTCAGTGACATTGTCATAGTCGGTTAGACTCTGCATATTCTTAGGTGTTCCCCGAGTGTGCATCGCTATGTACGGCAGCTGAAGCCTGCCGAGCAGCGACCACATCTCCTCGCATCCGCCGCTGACATCATTCACGAGGAACGGGCCGACGATGTCAAAGGCGCGGCTGACGACTTCCGGTCTGAAAGTGTCAATTGAAATCCTTACATCGGAATGCTCCGCCGCAAGAATGCGAAGAGCAGGCTCAAGTCTCCTCCATTCTTCCTCACCGCTGATGGAATCCGAACCCGGGCGGGTCGAACACGCTCCCAAATCAAGGATATCCGCTCCCGACGCAAGCATATTCACAATCCTGCCGCGGAAAAGTTCCTCATCGAAGGTTCCGTCCGCGCGGAGGTTGCGGCTGCCGGCGAAAAAAGAATCATCGGTGAGGTTGACGATGCCCATCACCTGAATATTTCTGTCCACTTTACTTCCCATATTGACATAATTTTTGAACAAAAATAGACAAAAATTGAATATATTTGTGATTTGGAAGAAGTTTTGACCATAATTCAAGACCTCCATTAAAAAATCAATCGCTATGCTGGTCGTTCTGGAAGGTTTGGACGGAGCTGGGAAATCCACGCAAGTCAAGAAATTGAAGGCTTATCTTGAAAAGATATGCCCGGAATTGGAATATATCCACTTCCCCAGATATAACGCTCCGGTTTACGGAGATCTGATCAGCCGGTTCCTGCGCGGTGATTTCGGGAGCAACGAAACCGTTCATCCTCAATTGGTTGCCTTATTGTTTGCAGAGGACAGGCACGGGGCGGCTCCGCAGATGAAGAAGACCTTGTCGGAAGGCGGATCCGTACTGCTCGACAGGTATGTATATTCAAACATCGCCTACCAATGTGCGAAACTTTCCGATCCAAACGAGCGTGAAAACCTGCGCGAATGGATAATGGACACTGAATATGGCGACTTCGGACTACCGAAACCTGACTTGAATATATTCCTGGACGTTCCCATCTCGTTTGTTGAGAGCAGACTGGAGTCGGCAAGAACCGGCAGCGACAGGGAATATCTACACGGCTCGCAGGACATCCACGAAGCCGACATCGAATTCCAGAAAGAAGTCCGGGAGATCTACCGGCAGCAGGCAACCCTCGATCCGGACTTCATCAGGATAGACTGTTCGGACGAGTTCGGAGAGATGCTGCCGCCGGATGAGATATTCGCAAAAATCAAGGAAGTTATAGACGAACATATCAAAGCAAAATGAACAACGTTTTTCTCTTCAGGCTCAGAAGGCTGTGCGCATTCATCATAGGTGTCGTGTTCCTGCTTGCGGGAATATTCAAATTGCTTGATCCGGTCGGGGCGGGACTGGTGATGGAAGGATATTTCAGATTCTTCCACGTCACGTTCATGCTGCCTGTGGCAAAGGTCACCGCTGTGATTTTCGCGCTTGCCGAAGCCATCCTCGGGGCTGCGATGATCAGCGGAGTCTGGAGGAAGCAGGTGGCGATCATCACCTCAGCTATGATTGTCTTCTTCACGGTACTGACGTTGTTTCTGGCGATATTCAATCCTGTCAACCTGACTGACTGCGGGTGCTTTGGCGAGGTCATCCACCTGACAAACTTCCAAACATTCCTTAAGAATCTGATTCTGCTGGCATTGGCGATGGTGGCATTCCTGCCGTTCAAGAATTTCGGCAAAAACAGGAAGCGGAAATATGTCTCCTTCGGCATCGTTTCGGCCTCGATCATTCTCTTCGCCGTCTATTCATTGACAACAATCCCGCTTGTGGATTACACAGAATTCACCCCGGGAAGCGAACTGCTGGCGTCCGTAAGCGAGGACGATGAGGACGATGACGCCTCCGGGAGCTACAAATCCACAATCATCTACGAGAAGAACGGTCAGGAGGGTGCATTTGACCTGGACAATCTTCCGGACTCAACCTGGACTTACGTCCGCACGGAGACCATCTTCATCAACGGAACAGACATCGAAGACAACAAACCAGCACTTTCGTTCACGGATTCTTTAGACAATTATCAGGATGAAAAAGCCATCTACGGCAATGTGCTTGCTGTTTCTGTCTATGATCCCGCCAAACCTGACGGAGCTTTCTGGACAAGGATAGCAAACGCTCTTGACGGAGCGAAAGCCGCCGGGTTCACTCCCCTGCTGCTGGTCTCCTCCACTAAGGAACAGTTTGACAAGTTGCCTGTAATTGTTCCGGACGTGCATTCACGGCTTGCCGGCTCAACATATTTCGCCGACCGGAAAACGCTCGTCACACTCAACCGATCGAACGGCGGCGCGACGTGGTTCAATGATGGTCAGCTTATCCGGAAATATTCCCACGGCAGAATCCCGTCAGACGAGACCTTGCTTGAGATGACCGGTGACGACCCGACCGAGGAGATGCTGCATCACAGCACTAAAAGCCGCCTCCGCTTTCAAGGCTTCGTTCTCTACGTCTTCGCGATCCTGCTGATACTATAGCTGAACGCCTAAAAGCGATAGACTTCCCAATGTCCGGTCTTATTGCTGCCGATTCTTTTTAATAATCCCGCTTTGCATAGAGCATTCACTTGGTATTTGGCACTCGCGAAAGACACATCCTCAATATTGCCAGCCAATTCTTGCTGCGTGGCGGAAGGATGCTCTTTAATATAATTCAAGATTGAATGTTGTTTGGCAGATAATTTATCGGACGATTTATTGCCATAAATAAATCCTTATCGACTTTCAGCCCGATGCGTCTTACTTGATTTGTACACCAGAAGTGCGTTTTCTGTACCAATGATGTGTCTTAGTCCATTTGGTACACTCAAAGGACTTCTGCTGTACGCTCTCTGTCTCATAAAAAAGAGGATGACCGGAAAAGTCATCCTCATTTCATATTCAATTACCACCTCGTTTGGTTGAGGCGGCATATTCATTAAAAGAACTCTTCCGTGTTCTTGTCGAGATTGTCGGAGTGGTCTTCGGTGTTGGAGTTGAAGTCGTTCTTCGGGCCGAAGTTCCTGTGGCCTCCGTTCCTTCTGTCATCGCCACCTCTGCGGTCAAATCCGCGGCGATCGTCACCGCCACGACGGTCAAAACCACCTCTTCTGTCATCGCCACCTCTGCGGTCGAAGCCACGGCGATCGTCACCGCCCCTGCGGTCGAAACCACCTCTGCGGTCACCGCCACGGTCGTTACCGCCGCGCGGACGACGCTCAGGCTCAACGTAGCCTTCAGGTTTTGGTGTAAGGGCGCGCATCGAGAGTCTCATCTTGCCTGTCTTCGCATCGATCTCAAGAAGCTTCACATCAACCTCCTGACCGACAGTCAGGACATCCTCGACATTCTCGGTCTTATTCCAAGCGATCTCAGACACGTGGAGAAGGCCTTCCTTTCCAGGGAGGATCTCGACGAAGGCTCCGAACTCAAGGATTGAGACAACCTTTCCGTGGTAAGTCTGGCCAACCTCCGGAACGGCACAGATGCTCTGGATCCAGTCGTAAGCCTTCTGCATAGCGGAGGCGTCGTTGGTAGCAATGTCAACAATGCCCTTGCCGTCAACCTCATCGATGGATATGACAGCACCAGTCTCGGCCTGAATCTTTTGGATGGTCTCGCCACCCTTTCCGATGACAGCACCGATGAATTCCTTGTCAATTTCGAAGGACTTGATTCTCGGAACGAACGGCTTGTAGTCCTCACGAGGCTTGTCGA